>JADLGX010000275.1 GCA_020849095.1 Candidatus Eiseniibacteriota bacterium | reverse complement strand
CTCGACGCGGCGCGCTTTCACGAGGCGGACCCGGGCTTCTCGCGCTACATCTTCGACCTGATGCTCAAGCGCGCGTTCAAGCCCACGCACGAGCTCGAGAAGCGCATGAACGCGATCAACACCAGCCTGATCCTCCAGGGACAGGAACAGGGTGAGTTGCGCTCCGAGCTGGATCCCGCCCGTGCCGGCGCCGTACTGCTGAGCGTGTACATGACCACCATCATGCAGTGGGCCATGTGCGACGACGACTGCATCGTTCGCATTTCCGACCTGCGCGGCGAACTGCGCTCGCGCATCGAACTGGTTCTGGACGGGCTCGCCAGCCCGAAGGAGGCGCGCGCGTGAAACCCACTCCCGCCGCACTCGCGCTCTTGCTGCTCTTCGCGGTCCCCGCCCACTCCACCACTCCCGCCACCGACACCGACACGCTGAGGCTCTCGCTCGACGATGCGGTCGCGCGCGCGATCGCCTACGGCGACGAGGCGCGCGTCGCGCGTGCCGGCGTGGCCATTGCCGACGGCCAGGTGCGCGAGGCGTTCGCGGCCGCCCTGCCCCAGGTGACCGGGTCGGTCACGTACAATCGCAAATTCGACTCCATCTTCCGCAACCTCGGCGGCTCGGGCGACACGACCGGGATCGGCGACCTGTTCGCCGCCACCCCGTTCGGCGCCAAGCATGGCTGGACGGCGGACGTCACCGCCACGCAGCTGCTGTGGTCAGGCGGCCGCGTGGGCGCCGGTCTCTCGGCGGCCAAGGCCGTGCGCAACGCGGCGCGAGCCGACCGCGAGGAGTCGCTGGCCGACGTGCGCATGAACGCTCGCGCGGCGTACCTCGACGCGGTCTACGCCTCCGAAGTGCAGCGGATCGCCGAAGAAGGGCTGGCGCAGTCGCGCGCGCACCTCGCGCAGGTGAAGCTGTTCCGCTCGCAGGGTTCGCGTTCGGAGTACGACCTGCTGCAGGCGCAGGTGGACGCCGCCAACCAGGAGCCCGCGGTGGTCGCGGCGCGCAACGGCGCCCAGCTGGCGCTGCTGCAACTGCGGCGCGCGCTCAACTTGCCGCTCTCCCAGCCGCTCGTGCTCACCACGCCGCTCGCGTTCGCCGACGGCAAGGTGCCCGTGCTCGCCCGCCCCTCGCACGACGGGCTCGACCGCAACGCCATCGCCAGCGCGGACGCCATGGTGCGCGCGCGCCGCGACGCGCTGCGCGCCGAGAAGGCGGGGCGCTGGCCGCAGCTGAGCGCCTCGGCCACGATGTCGCATCAGGCGTATCCGCCCGAGCTGTGGCCGGAGCGCCGCCAGTTCACGCGCGCCATCGACGGCTCGGTCAAGCTGGAGTGGCCGCTGTTCCAGGGCTTCCGCACGTTCGGCACCGTGCAGCGCGCGACCGCCGAGCTGCGCCAGGCCGAAGCGCGCCGCGAACAGGTGCGCGAGGGCGTGGCGCTCCAGGTGGAACAGGCGCGGCAGGAGGTGTGGCGCACGCAGGCCACGCTGGCCGCGCGCCGCGGCACGGCGACGCTCGCCCGCCGCGCGCATCACCTGGCGACGGTGCGCTGGCAGAACGGGCTGTCCACCCAGCTCGAAGTCTCGGACGCGCGTCTGCAGCTGCAGACGGCCGAGGTGAACGAGGTCGCCGCCTTCAAGGACTACCGGCTCGCGCTGCTCCAGCTGGAGCGCGTCACCGGCCACGAGCTCGCGCTCGAGCTCCGTTCCATCGACGAACTTTCGACGAACCTCCCGACCGACGGAGACCGCTGAACATGAACACGTCCCGCAACACCCCGATCCTCGTGATGCTGCTCGCCGCCCTCACGCTCGCCGGCTGCGGCGGCAAGTCCGAGAAGGGCGCCTCGCACGGCGCCGAAGCGAAGACCGCGGCGCCCGACACGGCGCTGTTCGCCGCCACCGACATTGCCGTGGTGGCCAAGACCGACCTGGCGGCCGGAGTGCCCGTGTCGGGAACGCTCGCGCCGGGCTGGCGCGCGCGCGTCACGGCGCCGCTCGACGAAGTGGTGGACGCCGTGCTGGTGCGCGAAGGGCAGCGCGTGGCCAAGGGCCAGGTGCTCGCCCGCTTCCGCATGGACGCGGTGCAGACGGCCGCGGCCAGCGCCAAGGCCCAGCTCAAGAGCGCGCAGGCCGACCTCGAGCGCCAGAAGAACCTGCTGCGCGAAGGCGCGGTGAGCGAGCGCGACGTGGAGAGCGCCGAAGCGGCGTACCGCGCCGCGGCGGCGGCCGACGCGCAGGCGTCGCACCGCTTCGAGGACGCCAGCGTGCGCGCGCCCGGCGCGGGCACGGTCACGGTGCGGTCGGTGCAGGCCGGCGACCGCGTGGGCTTCGGCGATCCCATGTTCGTGGTGGCCGATACGCGCGAGCTGGAGTTCGAGGCCACGGTGCCGAGCGAGTTCGTGCGGCTGGTGCGCGTGGGCGCGCCGGTCACGCTCAGCGTGACGGGCTGGGACGCCGGCTCCATTCGCGGCATGGTGGCGCGCATCAACAACACGGCGGACGAGGCGACGCGCCAGGTGAAGGTGTACGTGACCGTCCCCAACGCGGGCGGCCAGCTGGTGGGCGACCTGTTCGGCTCGGGCAGCATCGTGACCGACCGCGCGACCGGCGTGCTGGCGGTGCCCGGCGCGGCCGCGCGCACCAAGGACGGCGACAGCTCGGCGTGGGTGATCGTGGGCGGGCGGCTCGCGAAGCGCGCGGTCAAGTTCGGCCTCGTGGACGAGGCGCACGACCGCATCCAGGTGCTGTCGGGACTCGCCGAGGGCGAGACGGTCGTGACCGGCCCGGTGCAGGGGCTGAGCGACGGACAGCCCGTGCGCGTCTCCGGAAAGGACCGGTGAGCGATGTTTCTTTCCGACCTTTCCATCAAGCGCCCGGTGCTGGCCACGATGATCGTGCTGGCGCTGGTGGTGCTGGGGCTCTTCAGCTACCGCCGGCTGAACGTGGACCAGGTCCCCGACGTGGAGTTCCCGTTCGCGGTGGTGACGACCACGTATCCGGGCGCCTCGCCCGAAGCCGTGGAGCGTGAAGTCACCAAGAAGATCGAGCGCGAGGTGAACTCGATCGAGGGCGTGAAGAAGGTGTTCTCGTACTCGAACGAGGGCTTCTCGCAGATCTTCATCGAGTTCCGGCTCAAGACCAAGACCATGGACGCGCTCGCCGACGTGCGCGCCAAGGTGGACGGCATCCGCGGCGAGCTGCCGCGCGACATCGAGCCGCCGGTGATCGGCCGGTTCGACCCGGGCTCCATGCCCATCATGACCTTCGCGGTCGAGGGCAAGGGCTGGGAGCTGCGCGACATCACGCGGCTGGCCGAAGAGGACATCAGCCGCCGCCTGCAGAGCATTCCCGGCGTGGGCAGCGTCACCGTGGCCGGCGGCGTGCGCCGCGAGATCAATGTGCTCATGCTGCCGGACCGCATGCGCGCGCTGGGAGTCTCCCCCGACATGGTGGTGGCGGCGCTGCAGCGCGAGAACGCCGACGTGCCGGCGGGCCGCGTCCAGCGCGGCACCACCGAGGACCTGGTGCGCGTGAAGGGCCGCATCGTGAAGCCCGCGGACTTCGCCGACGTCGTGGTGGTGGTGCGCGCCGGCACTCCTGTGCGGCTGTCGCAGGTGGCGCGCATCGAGGACGCGCAGGAGGAAGAACGCGACGCGGCGTTCGTGTCGGGCAAGCGCGCCGTGAGCGTCGAGATCCGCAAGGTGTCGGGCGGCAACACGGTCGAGATCGCCGACCAGGTCCGCACCGCGGTCGCAAGCCTCAACAGCACGCTGCCGGGCGGACTCACGCTGTCTCCCGTGCAGGACAACTCGGTGTGGATCCGCGAGTCGGTGGACGACGTCAAGAAGACGCTGCTCGAGGGCGCCCTGCTGACCGTGCTCATTGTGTTCATCTTCCTGAACTCGTGGCGCTCCACGGTGATCACCGGGCTCACGCTGCCCGTGTCGGTGATCGCGTCGTTCCTCGCGTTCAACATGTTCGGCTTCACGCTCAACACCATGACGCTCATGGCGCTCTCGCTGGCCATCGGCATCCTGATCGACGACGCCATCGTGGTGCGCGAGAACATCGTGCGCCACGTGGAAGCGGGCGAGGACCACGAGACGGCGGCGCGCAACGGCACCGCCGAGATCGGCTTCGCCGTGCTCTCGACCACCATGAGCATCGTGGCCGTGTTCGTGCCCGTGGCGTTCATGGGCGGCATCGTGGGGCGGTTCTTCTTCCAGTTCGGCATCGTGGTCGCCTTTGCCGTGCTGGTGTCGCTGCTCGTGTCGTTCACGCTCGACCCCATGCTGTCGAGCCGCTGGTACGACCCGCAGGCCGAGGGCGGCCAGTACACCGGCTGGCTGGGCAAGCTGCTCAAGCGCTTCAACGACTCGTTCACGGGGCTGGGCAAGCGTTACCGCGACGTCATCCACTGGGCGCTCGCGCACCGCATCCTGACGCTGGGCATCGCCGTCCTGTCGCTGGTGATCGCGTTCGCGCTGCCGGCCATGGGCCTGGTGGGCGGCGAGTTCATGCCGCGCTCGGACTCCGAGGAGACGTCGATCGCGTTCGAGACCCCGGTCGGCTCGTCGCTGGGCTACACGCGCGACAAGGGGCTCGAGCTGGTGCGCTTCCTGCAGTCGCGCTCCGAGGTGGAATACACCTACCTGACGGTGGGCGGCGAGGCGCAGAACAACGCCGTCAATCGCGGCTCCATCTACGTCAAGATGACGCCGCACTCCGCGCGCAAGCTGAGCCAGCAGGAGTTCGAGACCGACATCCGCAAGGTGCTGCCGCGCTTCACCGGCTCCAACGCGCGCATCCTGCAGATGGGCGCCGTGGGCGGCTCGT
>JADLGX010000274.1 GCA_020849095.1 Candidatus Eiseniibacteriota bacterium | reverse complement strand
CCACGACGAACTTGTAGGCATAGCGCCCGGCAGGCAGCGCCTTGGTGAGCGTCCAGGTGCCGTCGGCCTGCTTCTTCATGGCGTCGGCGCTGGTGCTCCAGCTGTTGAACTCGCCGGCCACGTTCACCGAGTTGCCCGGGCCGGAGTAGCGGAACGTGGCGCCGTCGCCGGCGGCGGCAGAAGCGGCGGCGACCGGAGCGGCAACGGCGGCGGCGGGCGCGGCGGCAGCGCCGCCTGCACCGACCACCATCACGGCATTCTTGCCGCCGTAGCCGTCGTCCACGGTCTCCTTGGCGGCGGGATCTTCCTTCCAGTTGGTGCCGTCCACGACGAACTTGTAGGCGTCCTTGCCGGCCGGGAGCTCCTTGGTGAGCGTCCACGAACCGTCGGCCTGCTTCTTCATCGGGTCGGCGCTGGTGCTCCAGCTGTTGAACTCTCCGGCCACGTTCACGGTGCCGCCGGGGCCGGAGTAGCGGAACGTCGCGCCATCGCCGCCGGCGGCGGGAGCGGCGGCTGCCGCCGACGTCACGGCAGGCACCGCCGACTGCGCGGCGCCGGAGGCGCCGGCACCCGCCACGACAACGACGCTGTTCTTGCCGCCGTAGCCGTCGTCCACGAACTCCGCGGCGCCCGCGTCTTCCTTCCACGTGGTGCCGTCGATGACGAACTTGTAGGGATACTTGCCCGCGGGAATCGCCTTGGTGATCGACCACGAGCCGTCCGCCTGCTTCTTGAGCGGGTCGGCGCTGGTGCTCCAGCTGTTGAACTCGCCGGCCAGGTGCACGGTGCCGCCCGGGCCCGAGTAGCGGAAGGTGACGCCGTCCGCGGCGGCCGCAGGAGCGGCCGCGGCGGCAGGCTTGGCGGCGGCGGGAGCGGCAGCCGCAGCGGCGCCGGAGGCGCCGGTTCCCACCACGACAACAGAGTTCTTGCCGCCGTAGCCGTCGTCGGCCGTCTCGGGAGCGTTCTCGTCCGCCTTCCAGTCGGTGCCGTTGACGACGAACTTGTAGGCGTACTTGCCGGCGGCGAGCGGCTTGACCAGCGTCCACGTGCCGTTCGCCTGCTTCTTGAGCGCGTCGGCCGAGGTGCTCCAGCTGTTGAACTCGCCCGCCACGTTCACGCTGCTGGCCTCACCGGCGAACACGAACTGCACGCCCTCAGCCGTGACCTGCGTGGACTTGCCGTCGCCCTTGGCCTTGACGGGAGCGGAGGCGGAAGCCGTCGCCGCGGGAGCCGAGTCGCCCCACTGGCCGGGCGCCACGCCGCCGCGCCAGCCGCCGGCGCAGCCGGGGAGCGCAAAGAGCACAAGCAGGGTGAACAGCGCACGCAGCATGTTCTTCATCGGGGCGTCCTCGCTCGCGCCGCGATCGCCGGTCCGGCGGGCGCGGGCGTGATGCTGAAAGTGAGCCGGCGTTCGTCGAGCGTGAATGCCCATTCGCCGGAGGTGGGGAAGGTGACCTTGATGTCCTGCGCCGGACCCGAAGCGAAGCGGACCGGGGAGTTCGTGACGGGCGCCGTCAGCGTGACGGTGGAGTCGCCGCCCCAGCCGATCAGGTGCGCCGGCGTGGAGCTGAAGTCGGTGACGAACTTGAACCGGTACGTTCCGGCCGCGATGGTCGTGGCGGGGAACAGCGAGTTCGGGTACGACCAGATGCCCAGGGTGTTCTGGTCCATGATGGTGGAGAACATCATGAACGCGTCGTCGACCGTGTAGTTGGGCATCGTGCCGATGATGAACGTGGCCGAGTTGAGCGATTCCGGCCGCGCGCGCAGGAACAGGTCGCCCGCGTCCCGCGCCCCCTCGAGCAGCGAGACCGCCAGCGTCGGCGAGCCGAAGAATCCGTGCGCCGTGGCGTTCACGGAGTACAGGCCGGACGGCAGGCGGCCGAACCGGAACTCGCGCTTGGAGCCGGAGGCCGTGTCGGTGGCGACGAGCTCGCCGTTGTGGCGCAGTTCCACCACGGTCGGCGGGTACGGCGCGCCCAGCAGGTCGGGGTAAAGGACCGAGTCGTGCCGCACGTAGCCGAACACCACGCCCGACGAATCGGTCGGCGCGGGGCGGATGCCGGTGGGCACGAGCAGGTGCGATGCGCCGTTCTTGCCGCAGCCGGGCAGCAGGGCCGCGAACGCGAGAAAAGCGAGGAGCGCGAGTACGCGCGGGCGGGTCTTCAAGAGGTCGTTCACCGGACGTCGATGATGGAGTTGTTGCCCCCGTAGCCGTCGTTGGTGCGGTTCGGGTTGTTCGGATCTTCCTTCCAGTTCACCTGGTCGATGACGAACTTGTACTGGTAGCGGCCGGGCGGGATCTTTTCGAGCCGCGTCCAGATACCGTCACCGTCCTCGTCCTTCATCAGGCCGACGTTCCAGCTGCCGGACTGCGCCTGGCCACGCAGCCAGTCGTTCTCGGGCCAGTTGCCCGCCACCTGCACGGCCTTGGCCGAAGGGGCGGCGAAGCGGAAGAGCACTCCTTCCGCCGTGATCGTCGGCGGAGGCAGGCGGCGCTTGACGAACGTGAGCGTGCTGCAGCCGCCGATGGCGGCTGCAGCGAGCACGGCGAGCGAGATCGCGAGGAATAGCCGGCGCATGTGAAGACTCCTCCCGGAACTAGAAGCGGACCGTTCCCTTGACCTGGATACGCTTGGTGTTCTGCAGGCGCTTCTCCGCGGCCGACAGCTGGGGCGCGAGGCTCAGCCAGTCGGTCTCGGCGATGAACCCGTTGGCGTTCAGGTCCTCGAGGAACGTCTCGCGGCCGATGTACGCGTATTCGTTCGTGTTGCGGTCCAGCACCCAGGGGTCCACACCGAAGCCCAGCGACACCGTCACGTCGGGCGCGAAGCGGTACACGGCTTCGGTGAACTGGCTCAGGTAGCCGTTGCTCAGGCGCAGCGCCGGCACGTCGTACTTGGCCCAGCGCCAGTCGGTCTGCAGGCGGATGGCGCGCGTCCAGTCGAAGCCGAAGCGGGCGATGGTCTCGGCGTAGCGCGGCTTCTTGTCCAGGCGCACGCCCGCGTAGTTGCCGGCGAGCACGAGCGTCATGGCGTCGGCGCGGCGGATCGGGATCTCGATGGTGGGCGAGACCTGCACCGCCTGAGGCTCACCCAGCAGCGCCATGCGCGCCACGCTCACCACGTGCTGGCCGCTCTCGAGCCAGAAGTTGCCGTTCGGGAACCACATCTGGTGCTCCCAGGCCGTGCGCGTGTCGTAGTGGAAGTTGGTCCACGTCACGTCGAGCTTGCTCTGGACGGGACGCCCCAGGTAGTAGCGCCAGTTGCGCTCCCACGACAGCTTCCACTCGGTCATCGAGTTCTCGAGGTCGGACCCATCGCCGTACTGGGCGCGCTGGAAGTCCACGTTCTCGAACCGCGGGTGGTCGATCGACGCCGAGCCGGCCGGAGCGATGGGCTCCTGCGACCACGCGGCGTAGGCATGGTTCTGGCGTTCGACGCCCAGGCGAACGACCACGTCGCCCTCGGCCAGCTTCCAGTCGCCGCGCAGCACGTAGCGCTGGCTCTTGTCCGCCGTGAGGTGGTCGCCATCCGCGGGCGCGGAGCCCAGCGTGGTGGCGGTGATGCCGTTGCTGGCGATGGTCGAGGCCTTCCACTGCGTGCGCGTGGCGCCGTTGGCGAACACATGGCGGTGGACACCGGTGAGGAACTCGGCTTCGACGTTCATGCCGGGCCGCACGGCCCAGCGCCCTTCGATGCCGCCGCCCATCCAGCTCTGCAGCGTCTGGCCCGCCAGCACGGAGTAGGTGCTGTCACCGGTGGGCTCGGCCAGCGTCATGTTTCCCAGGTGGTAGCCGCGGTCGCTGCGGCCCAGCACGCCCACGCTGATGCCGTCGCGGACCTGGCGGCGCACCCGCATCGCGAACACGTCCTTGTCGCCGTCGCCGAACCCGAAGCTGCGGTCGTTGTCGCCGATGTCGGTCGCGCTCACCTTGGAGAACTGGCCGGGCACGAGCGCGAAGCCGCCCGTGACGCGCGTCGTCTGCAGCAGCGCGGCGGCGCGGGCCGTGGCGGCAGCCGGATCGGCCTCGAACAGGAACTCGCGGCCCGTGCCGCGGCTGACGGCGTAGCCGGGGAACTCCACGCCGCCCGCGGTGAAGTTGTCCGCGTAGATCACCTCGGTGTCGAAACCGTACTTGGGCGTGTTCAGGCGGACGCCCGTGCGCTGGTAGCCGAACGGGTGGGAGTAGACGCCGTTGGCGCCGACCAGATGCAGCGGGTCGTCCCACGTGCCCACGACTTCGCTGTCGAAGAACATCACCTTGACGTCGGGCTGCGTCAGCGTCATGGAGCCGCGCTTGAAGTTGAGCCGGCTGCGATAGTCCTGCACGTCCTCGTGGCGCGGGTTCACGTTGAGCAGGAAGTGGGCATTGAGTGCGTCCGACATGCGGATGTCGAAGCCCAGGTCCATGTCGAGTTCGGGGCGCTCGAGTTCGTAGCGCGGATACTCGACGTCGCTCCACGTGCTCTGGTAGAGCGCGATCACCCGTCCGCCGATGAGGATCTTGGCGTTGTAGGCGGTGTTGGAACTGGCGGCCGACGCCATCAGGTCGCCGTTCGGCCCGATGCGCACGACGCTGTTGCCGAAGTCGCCCGCGGTGGCGCTGTTCTCGGGATCCGGGAACCAGTCGGTGCCCACGACGAACTTGTACTGCTGCTCGCCGGCCGGCAGCGCGATCACCACGCTCCAGACGCCGTCGGAGCCCTTGGTCATGGGATTGGCGCTGGCCGACCAGTTGTTGAAGGCGCCGGCCCAAGCCACCTTGGCGGCGTTGGCGTCGCGGTACGTGAAGCGGATGCCGCCCGCGACCTTTTCGGGCGCGGCCAGGGCGGCGGCAGCAGTGGCGACCAGCGTCAGCGCTGCGAGAACGAGTGCCTGGAAGAACGAACGCGCGCGCATCAGAAGTTCCCCTTCAGGATGAACTTGATCTGGTCGAACTGGTCGCCGCCGCCATTGAGAGCGCCTTCGTCCACCGGGAAGCTGCCTCCGCCGATGTAGTCGGGGCCGTACTGCAGGAACATTTCCATGCTTCCGGTGGGGCGGTACTGGAGCTGGGTGAAGATGGACTTGCGGAGCTTGTCCGCGTCGTTGCCGAAGGCGAACCGGTTGAAGAACTTGGCCTTGGGCGTGACGTTGATGGACTGCTCCACCACGAAGACCTGCTTGGAGAGCTGGGGGTTGCCGATGTCGGCGACCTTGCCCTGCAGACGGAGCCACGCGAGGCGGCTCTCGACCTGCATCTCGACGATGAGGTCGTTGTGCGGCGAGCGCTTGAGACCGGCAAACGTCTGCGAGTAGTTGTCGATGCGGCGGTACGCGGCCTTGCCGGTGAAGCCGTTGACGAACTCCACGTACATTTCGTCGTACGTGTAGCGCGTGCCGAGTTCGCGCTGGAGGTCGTTGCTGGTCCAGCCGAAGTTGTGCGTCAGCGTGACCGCGCGCTCGGGCAGCAGGTAGTAACTCTGCACCAGGAAGCCGGTCTCGTTGCCGCCCGGAGCGCCCGACGGGTTGTACCAGCGGATGCCGCGCGACCACCAGATGGGCACCACGTTGACGAAGCCCGTGCGCACCGTGCCGATGCGGATGGCGCGGTACTCGGCCTCGAGCAGGGCGGCATCGGGAAGCTGGATGCCGGTGGAGCGCTTGCCGATCGTCAGTTCGGAACGCTGGCCGTTGCCCGTGGCGACGTGCGGATAGCTCTCGGCGTACACGAAGTTGAGGTCGGAGCCGAACACGCGCGCATGGCCGTCGGCCGCCCAGATGCCCTGCCCGGGCGACTTGGGAATGCGCCCGGTCGAGGCGGAGACGGAGTCCGAGCCGAACCAGTTCTCCGCGCGCGTCATCATGAAACCGAGCTTGAGCCTGGCTTCCTTGAGGAACTCGCGGCGCACGCGCATCACGTACAGGTCGTTGGTGCGCAGCGCGGCGCGGTCGTTGAGCGAGTCCAGCGGGGCGTGCGGCGTGAGGTTCGTGTAGCTGGTCGGGCTGATCTGGCCGCTCTGGTCGGCGGCGATCACGGTGAGGTTGAAGCCCTTGGTGCCCTTGTACTCGCTGCGGATGCCCTGCCAGTCGCCGCGGCCGTACAGCAGCGGGTCGAGCCGGAAGCCGTGCTGGAAGTTGTCGAACACCTGCACCTGGTAGGGCTCGCTCCAGAAGCGGTCCTGCCGCGAGAAGAAGTAGTTGTCCCACTCGCGCGCGCCGAACTGCTTGCGGAAGCGCAGGTGGCCTTCGCGGTACTGGAACTCGGCGCGCTTGCCCGAGTTGTCGTTGGGACGGTAGGCCGCCTCCACCTTGAGGAACGACTCCACGCCCGTGCGCGGCGTCGAGAACAGGCGCAACTGGGCGTTGTTGTAGGTGTCGTACTCGTTGGAGTTCCAGTCCCAGCGGTAGGGCCGGTTGAATCCCGCCTTCTGCAGCTCGAGCATGAGCTGGTACTCGCCTTCCAGCTTGGTCACGGCGAGCGCTTCGACGGGGAAGGCGAGCAGCAGCAGCAGCGCGAGCGCGCGGTTCAGCTTCACGGGCGGCCTCCGTTGCCGATCGGGACGCGCAGACTGACGCGATACGAGGCGCCCAGGTCGCGCGTGGTGCTGGCGACCGCGTCCACGTGGTAACCGCGGTGGAAGACGCCGAATCCGCCCTCGTACTGGATGTTCTCGGGCGGGCCGTAGGACTGGTAGATCGTGGCGAGGTTGGACAGGCCGGAGCGGATCGCGAACACGTCGTAGAACGTGATCTCGAGCCCGGCGCTCACGGTGGAGCGCCCCGGAGCCACCTGCCGCCAGCCCAGCGAGAACGTGGACTCGCGGTTCCAGCGGAACGCGGCCGCGACCTCGCTGCGGACGGTCTGGAGCTGGCCGCCGCTGCCCTCGACGAACTCGTAGCGCGGCTGCAGGACGTCGCGCACGACGTACGCGATGTCGGTGCGCCACGGGGTCTGCCAGCGCAGTCCCAGGTCGAGCGAGCCCTTGGACATGGTGCCGTGATCCATCAGGCCGGGCTGGCCGGTGACGCTGTAGGGCTGGAAGGCGGCGCGGCCGAACTTGAACGTGGCGCCGGCGGCGAGGCGGTGCCCGCTCGGCCGCACCATCACCCGGCGCGCGGCGGCGACGCACAACTGGTCCTCGGAGTAGACGTCCTTGAGCCCCAGATGGTGCCAGCCCAGTCCGACGGTGGTCCCACGCACGCGGAAGGCGCCGGCGGCGGCCCCCGACTGCAGGTCGGAAAGACCGTACATCGAGATGAAGTCGGCCGTGACCTCGGCCTTGGGAAGGTCGGCCAGCCCGGCGGGATTCCAATAGTAGGCCGACGGGTCGGTGACCACCGCGATCGCGGAGGGGCCGAGCGCCGTGCCGCGGGCGCCGGTGCGCACTTCCTCGAAGTAGGCGCGCGCGGGACTCGCGCTCATGGAGAGCAGGGAGAGCAGTGCGAGCAGGGCGAGTGCTGGAATCAGGCGCTTCATCGGACCACCACGAAGGAGCGGGTCGCGCGCTTGGTGCTGCCGGTGACCGTGAGGCGAAGCACGTAGATGCCGGCGGCGACGATCTGGCCCGCGTCGTCGCGGCCGTCCCACTGGTCGATCGACTCGTTGGTGGGGTCGAGTGCGCTGCGCGTGGGGTCGACCACCGTGCGCACCAGGCGGCCGCGCACGTCGAAGATCTTGGCCGTGATGCCGAACACGCGGTTCGCGTCGGCGGGGTCGTTCGGATTCACGGGCTGGTCGAGCTGGAAGCTGAACCGGATGCGCTCGCCGGCGTCGGGCCGGAAGGCGGGCCGGTCGAACGTGATCTGCGAAGCGGAGAACTGCTTGGACAGGAAGGGCGGGCGCACGCGGAAGCTGGTGCGCAGCTTGGGGGAGACGTCCCAGTCGGCGATGCCGTCGGGGCCGCCGTTGCCCAGGCCCGTGTCGTCGAGCAGGTCGAGATCCACGATCGCCCAGTTGTCCACGAACACCAGAGCGCTCGAGTTGTCGGTGGTGCCGCCGAGGTTGTCGGGCGCGATGTCGGGGCCGCTCGTGCCGTCGCCGCCGGCCGTGATCACGCCCGCGATGCGGATCTTGGTGCCGGGCGGAAAGAAGTGCAGCGTGTCGGTGATGCCGCCCACGGTCATGAGCGTGTCCTTGGTGCCCAGTCCCGCCGAGGCGAGAAAGACGGACTGCCACGGAATCGCGAACTCCATGGCCCGCCCGAGATTTCCCTGGGAAAACGAGGCGGAGGCGCGAAACGTGGGGCCCACGACCTGGTCGTCCACCCGGTTGCCGTCCAACTGGACGATGAGGTGGGGCTGGGTATTGCCGTCCCAGGTGGCGCCGAAGAGGTCGGGGGCGAAGCCGTTGCCGAGCGCCGATCCGACCGTGTCGAACTGGAAGTTTCGCCGCCACGAGTTGATGGCGACCATGGACTCCAGCCCGCGGCCGTTGATCACGTCGAGCAGCACGACCATGTTGTTGTTCCAGATCACGCCGGTGGCCGCGATGTAGAGGTTCTTGGCGTCCCAGGTGATGTAGATCTGGTTCAGGTCCTCGTTGGAACCCCACTTGGAGTCGTCCCAGGGTTCCTCGGGCGCGCCCACGATCTCGTTGTAGCCGAAGATCGCCTCGTCGATGGCGAAGTCGTCGGCGAAACCGTCGATGCGGATATTGCTGCTCAGGTCGCGGGCCGTCGCAGCCAGGGCTGGCGCGGCGCACACGAGGAGCAGCAGGGCGGACAGCGTAAGGGCTCGAAAGGTCACGAGTGGGCGCCGGGAGGGAGTCGGAGGAAGAGGCGGAAAGGGCGTGAACGCGACGCATAGTGCGTTCTGCATGATGGGGTGGTCAAGCAGCTGGGCACCGTGGCGATCCGGCAATGCGCGAGAGGCCCAAGTGCGTGCACACACCCAAAAAAAAGTCGGCACGAGAGGCGCAAGCCGATTGCGCCGGCCGTGCCGCCACCCCTAACATTGTCTCGCTGATTTTCCGGGTTTCCGGCCATCCGGCCGGGACGCGGGCTGCACCGGATCCAGCCTGCGCACCTTGGCGATTCGCACCTTTGATCCGGCAGGAGTCCCTTCCATGAAGCGGTTGCTTCTCATTCTCCTTGCCCTCGTGGCGATGTGCGCGTCTCCCGCGTTCGCCGCGGTGCCGCAGACCATCACGATCGACGGCATCAACGACTTCGACCCCAGCAACGAGCTCGGGGACGACACCGCCGACACGCAGTCCAACTGCACGCCCGTCGTGTATCCGATGGACATCGGCAAGGTGTTCATGACGAACGACGCCAACTTCCTGTACATCGGCGTCCAGTTCACCAAGTCCTGCTACTGCGACATGAACCTCGGCTTCGCGTTCGACATGAACACGGCCGCCGGCGGTGTCACGGATCCCTTCGGACGCAAGATCGGCTGGGCCAACGTGCCGTTCAAGCCGGACTGGATCATCTACGACGTGACCCCGACCAACTGCAACACGTTCAACTACGAAGTGCTCTACAAGGACACGCTCAGCACCTGGCAGAACCGCTCGACGCTGATCAACCCCTCGTGGGGCGGCGGCGCGAACGGTCTGGGCATCTTCGACAGCACCACGTTCCGCGAGTTCAAGCTGCCGCTCGCCACGCTGGGTGCCACGGTCGGCATGCCGATGCACGTGGAGTTCTGGGTGACGCAGGATTCGCCCACCAAGGGCCCGCTCGACGCCTTCTCGAGCGACGACGTCCAGATGTCCCACGTGGGCACCACCACGTACGACACCACCGCTGTCGTCCAGATGACGAGCATGATCACGTACACCGTCCAGAACGCGATCGACAACGCCGCGCCGGTCGTCACGGGCGCGCAGGCGGTGAACTTCGCGGTCCTGGCCAACAAGCAGTTCGCGCTCGTGACCAACAAGGTGGACATCACCTTCAACGAGCCCGTCGACCTGACGAGCGCCCAGACCGCCGGCAACTACACGGTCACGGGCCCGGTCAGCCGCACCGTGATCAGCGCCGTGCGTGACGCCGCCGCCACCAACGTCGTGCACCTGACGCTCAGCGGCATCATCAACGCCAACGCGGCCAAGTACGACATCACGGCGGCCAACGTGAAGGATCCGGCCAACAACGTCATCGTGAGCAACGGCACCACGGACAAGGGCTCGTTCTTCATCCAGAACGTGGTGTTCAACGGCGACTTCCGGGTCGGCCTGTGCAGCGGCAACTTCGCCCCGGCCGACACGTTCGCGATCGAAGGCAGCCTCGTGCCGCTGTCGTTCGGCCTGTGCGACAACGGCCTCATGACGGACGTGAATGCGGATTCCATCTACACCGTGACGGTTCCGTTCTGCCTGCCCGTGAGCACCGGCGGCACCACGGGCGAGGCCGACCTGGAGTGGAAGTTCAGCCGCATCTGCAGCCAGTACGAGCCGCTCGGCAGCAACCGCGTCTATCACCTCTCCAGCGCCAACGGCGCCACGGCCACGATCAACGAGGCGTGGAACAACGACACCGCCAGCAACTTCCTCTCGCACGCGGTGGACGTGATCTTCCAGGTGGACGCGACGCGCTTCAATCCGCAGCCCGCCGACGTCGTCACCCTGCTGGGCAGCTCCAACCCGCTGCACTTCACGCAGCCCGGCACGGCGATGCTCGACGACGGTGTCACGCCCGATGCCGTCGCCGGCGACAAGATCTACACCGCCCGTGTCACGTTCCCCGGCTGCTCGCCCAAGAACGTGTCCTGGAAGGTGGATTTCAACGGCGTCATCGAGTGCCTCGGCCAGAGCGACCGCACCGTGTTCCTGAACGACCTCGTCTACAGCTCGGCCAACCCGATCGTCATGCCCGCCCGCGGTATCGACCGCTGCGACGTGACGGACAAGCCGCTGACCGTCGTGTTCAAGGTGCAGATGGACGGCACGTCGCCGCTGCCCGTGCTTCCGGCCGACACGCTGGTCGTCAAGGGCAATGCCGCCCCGCTCGCGTGGGACCGCAACGAGCCCGCCTCGCTGCTGCTCAACGACGGCGCGGGCTATGACGCGACCGCCGGGGACATCTTCTACACGCGCGCGATCACGTTCCCGGACTCGACTCGCTTCAACGTCGAGTTCAAGTACCAGCTGAACAACGTGTTCGAAGGCTGCCTCGGCAACCGCACGCTCACGCTGGACGACGTCACCTACAACTCGGCCACCCCGATCGTGCGCGTGATGAACGTGTACGACGTGTGCTCCGACGTGACGGGTGTGACGCCGGCTCCCGTGTTCACCGGCGCCGGCTTCGCCAGCCTCCGCCCGGTGCTCCCGAACCCGGTCTCGCGCCATGCCAGCTTCTCGTTCGACCTGCACAAGGCCGGCCAGGTGGCCCTGCGCATCTATGACGTCAGCGGCCGCCGCGTCGCCCGCCTGCTCGACCAGTCGCTGCCCGTCGGCCGTCACGACGTGCAGTGGAACGGGCTGGGCGACAACGGTCTGCGCCTGCAGAGCGGCGTGTACATGTACGAACTCAGCATGGGCCGCGAGCGGGTCACGCGCCGGCTCATCCTGACGCACTAGTTCGGGTGGACCCGGCTCCGGCCGGGAACGTGGTGCCTCGGGGCGGGGCGGAAAAAATCCCGCCCGCCCCGAGTCTTCTGTCGAGCCCGCAGAGACTTGCGTGCTAGTGTTGTTTCGTTTCCGTGGTCCAAACCCGGGCGGAAATCGTCCGGTCAACGCAACTCGCTCCTGCAGGAGGACCTGTCCCCATGAAGAAGATCGCTACGATTGTCAGCGCGCTGATGCTGGTTTCCGCCGTGTCGGCGTTTGCTTCGGGCCCCGGCCCGTACTTCGCCCCCGGCGACTACGTGACCCCGAACTGGACCCCCGGCGACCCGAGCTGCGCGCTCTCGCTGTCCGCGGGCGTCTGGAGCGGAAGCATTGCCGCGTCGGTCGGCGCCGGCACGTACCAGGGCAAGGTGGCCGTGGCTGGCTGGTCGGAGAGCTACCCGGCGAGCAACCAGGCCATCTTCATCAACGGCCCCGGCGAGTTCGTCGGCTGGACGTTCGACCAGAACACGTACGCGGACGGCTGGGTGCCCGCGACGGACATCGTGCTGAACGACCACGGCTATCCCGCCGGCATCACGTGGGAAGCCATCGGCGCCGCTCCCGAGACCGGTGCCTGGGGTTCGGGTGTCGCCATGACGCAGTCCGGCAGCATCTGGTCGGTCACGGTCAACATCGCTTCGGTCGGCAGCTACGACGTGAAGTGGCGCAAGACCGGCGACTGGAGCCTCAACGTCGGTTCCGACGGCGTCGGTACGAACGCGAACAACTTCAACTACACGACCACCGTGCCGAACCAGCCGGTCACGTTCGAGTTCAACTCGGCGACCGGCCGCTCGCGCATCACGGTCGGATCGGTGACCCCCTCGACGACCCGCAGCTGGGGCGCCGTGAAGTCGGCCCGCTAGTCCGAAGTTCGAAGCAAAGAGAAACCGGGCGGTCCCGCGAGGGGCCGCCCGGCCTTTTTGTCGAGTTTGCGAGTGCGCCCGGGCCTCAGCCCTTGACGCCGCCCACCGACAGCCCGCTGACGATGTTCCGGTTGAGCGCGATGAAGAGCGCCATCACCGGCACGCACACGAGCAGGCTACCCGCCGCGTAGTTGGCCCACTCGGTCTGGAACTGGCCCGCGAGGCTCTCGAGCCCCAGCGGCAGCGTGAACATCTCCTGGCGCGAAATGACGATGCGCGCCACCAGGAACTCCGACCATGCGGCCATGAACGAGAAGAGCGCGGTGATCGAAAGCGCCGGGGCTGCCAGCGGCAGCGTGATCTTGGTGAACGCCTCCCACGGCGCGCAGCCGTCGATGAGCGCCGCCTGCTCGAGCTCGTAGGGGATCGTGTCGTAGTAGCCGCGCATGGTCCACACGCAGAAGGGCAGCGCGGTGGCGGTGTACGCCACGACGAGGCCGGCGAACGTGTCGAGCAGGTGCAGGTTCTTCATGAGCACGTACAGCGGCAGCATGGTCATGGTCGCCGGGAACATCTGCGTCATGAGGAACAGATACAGCCCGGCGTCGCGCCCCGCGAACCGGAAACGCGAGAACGCGTAGGCCGCCGTCGAGGCCAGCGTCACGCCCAGGATCGTGACGGCCAGCGACACGATGAGCGAGTTCCGCATCCACAGCAGGAACGGCTTCTCGAAGAGCATCACCCCGTACGCCTTGAGCGACGCGCCGGGAGGGATGATGGCGAGCGACGTGGAGTAGAGCTGGTCGGACGGGCGCAGCGAGATCGTCACGATCTGCAGGATCGGGTAGACGGTCGCGATCGCGAACAGGACGAGGAACGCCTGCACGAAAACGCGGCCGGGCGTCCAGGCGTCTGCGGGCTTCTTCATGCGGTGCGCTCCTGCGCGGACGTGCGGCGCATGACGTACACCACGAACCCGAGCAGCAGCAGGAACACCACGACGGAGAACGCCGCGGCGTACGAGTAGCGCGAGTAGGTGAACGCCACCTTGTAGATGAACGTGACCAGGATGTGCGTGGCGTCGGCCGGCTGGCCGCCGTTGGAAACGAGCCAGACGATCAGCGTGTTGTTGAACGTCCAGATGGTGCCCAGCAGCATCGCGGGCACGAGCACGGGCATGAGCGACGGCAGGGTGACGTTGGTGAACTTTTCCCAGCCGTTGGCGCCGTCGAGGTCGGCCGCCTCGTACAGCTCGCCCGGAATGCTGGTCAGCCCGCCGAGCGCCACCACCATCATGAACGGAAAGCCCAGCCAGATATTGGTCAGGATGGGCGCCACGAAGGCCCAGAACGGATCCGACAGCCACGGCACCGGCGGCAGGTGCAGCCACTGCTTGAGGATCAGGTTGATGGCGCCGTACTCGTAGTTGAACATGCCGCGCCAAGTGAGCGCGGAGATGTACTGCGGCATGGCCCAGGGCAGCACGAGCAGCGTGCGGATGAGCACCTTGCCGCGCACGGGCCCGCTCAGCAGGATGGCCAGGAGCACGCCGAGCGTGACGTGAAAGAACACGTTCACGAACGTCCACGCGGCCGACTTGGCGAGCAGCGTCCAGAACACGCTCTCGCTCAGGATGAGGCGGAAGTTCTCGAGCCCCACGAAGTCGTGGACGCGGAAGTGGTAGAGGCTCATGTTGCGGAACGCGAGCCAGAAGCTGTACCCGAGCGGGAACAGCACCACCGCCAGCATCACGATGGTGGCCGGCAGGAGCAGCTGGTACGGGAATGCGCGCGGCGCCCGGAGCATGCCGGTCAGCGCTTCATGCCGGCGATCTGCTGCACGGCGGCGGCCTGCATCTCGCGCGCCGCGTCGGCCGCGCTCTTGGAGCCGTTCATCACCTGCTGCAGGCCCGGCCGCATCACGTCCCACACGACGCGCATCTCGGGCACGACCGGCATGCGGCGGCCCTTCGCGAACGCCTCCTGCGAGAGCTTGAGCGTCGGGTCGTTGGCGATCTCGGGCGCGATCCACGCGTCCTTGTGGCTCGGCAGCGTGCCCAGCGCGACGGCGTCCACCAGTTCGGCCTCGGCCGACGTGCAGAAGGTGATGAACTCGATCACGGCGGGCAGTTGTTCCGCGCTCACGTTCACGTTGATCGAGTAGCCCTTGCTCGCGGTCATGGGCATCGCGTGGCTGCCGTTGGGCATGTCCCAGATGGGGGCGATGCCGAGGTCGATGCCGCCCTTGCGGTAGGCGGCCCACGACCAGGGGCCGTTCACGATCATCGCGGCCTTGCCCTCGAGGAACAGCGTCTCGGCGACCTGGTAGTCGCACTCCGCCGGCATGATGCCCTGCTTGCCCTTGAGGTCGGCCAGGTAGCCGAGCGCGTCGCGCATGGCGGGCGTGTCGAGCGAGGGATTGCCCGCCGCGTCGAACACCCAGCCGCCGTGGCCGGCGAGGAACGGCGCGAGCCAGAAGGGCTCGTTCACGTTCATCGCGAATCCGTACACGCCGTCCTTGCTCAGCTTCTTGGCGATCGCGAGAAACTCGGCCGCGGTCCTGGGCGGCTCGGGCACCAGCTTGCGGTTGTAGACGAGCATCAGGTGGTTGCCCACCTGGTCGGGCGCGGCCCACAGGTGGCCGTTCAGCGTGTCGAGCGCCTGCGGCACGAAGCGGTCGAAGAACCCGGCGGGCATGGTCTCGTCGAGCGGGCGGATCAACTCGAGCAGCGACAGCGGCCCCACCTGGTCGGACGGCCCGAAGATCACCTGGGGACCGCCGCCGCCGGCCGCGGCCGTCTGGAACTGCTGGCGAAGGTTCTCGGTGTCGTACGGCACGTTCTCGATGTCGGTGCCCGGATGCGCGGCCTCGTAGGTGGCGATGTTCTTCTCGAACCGCGCGCGTTCCTCGGGGTCCATCTGGGACCAGACGACGATCTTCGCCGGGCCGGCCGCCTTCTTGGGAGCGCACGCGGGAACCAGGGCGATGCAGGCGAGCAGGCACGCGAACAGGCGGGACGTGACCGAGCGGAACATCCACGACCTCCGATGGACCGCCGAAGGCGGCAGGGGAGCGAACTCAGGGCGTGTCGCGGTGGTCCCGGTGAGTCCGGAGCGAACCGGGTTTCGCGAGCGCCGCGAACTGGAATGGGCGGTGACGGAAGTGAAGCGATGCGCGGGGCCGAAGTTGCACGAATCACGCGTCCGACGCAAGACGGCGACCGCGTGTTCGCGCGCGTTTCGCCGCACTCTGCGCCGGGGAAACGGCGGTCGCCTCGCCGCCGCTCCCGGCCACGCTGGCAGTGCGGCTGACAACTTGGCCGTGCTCTCGACGGCGTGAGCGCGGGGCGTCGTGAGCGCCCGCGCGGCGATTGCTGGCCTGCCGCCACTTAGGGGTTCGCTTTCCGCCGCAGGGCCGTCGTTCGCATGGCATGCGCATTGCCGCATTCCACCGGTGGCCGCACATGCGGCCGGGAGGATGCCATGAAGATCGTGCTGGGTTTCGACGACTCGCCCCACGCTCAGGCTGCGCTGGAGTGGATTCGGCAGCAGGCGTGGCCGGCCGCCACGCGCATCGTGGTGGTGTCGGCGGTTCGTGCCCCGGTGACGGCCTACGCCGAGGTCTACGCGCCCGCGATTCCCTATCCGACGGAACTGGTCGAGGAGCTCACTCGTCACCACGAAGAACTGACGATGCGGGCCGAAGGGGAACTGCGGGATTCCGGACTCTCGACCACGGCGCGCGTGATGCAGGGTGACCCGCGCGAAGTGCTCGTGGACATGGCCAAGGCGGAAGGCGCCGACATGCTGGTCGTGGGTTCGCACGGCCGGACGGGGCTGGCCAAGCTGGTGCTCGGGAGCGTCGCGTCCCACGTGGTCGCGCATGCGCCCTGTACCGTCGTGGTGGTCAAGCACCGCCTGCACTGAGTTCCGCAGCGCCAGGGCCCGGGCCGCCCGCTCGAACCGTAGGCGGCCCGGCGGCGACGCTGCCTAGATGGGGCGCCGCGCGAAAAGCCGCGCCATGACCGGGAAGAGGTCGGGCGCGCCCTCCTCGTATTCCTCCACTGCGAGCGCAGGAAACGCGCGGCGCAACTCTCCGCTCTCGAGCAGGAATCGCTTCTGCTTCGGACTGCCGAAGCGTTCCTGCCCGGTGAGAAAGGTCTCGTAGACCAGCACGCCGCCCGGCGCGACCGCGGATTCGATCCACGGGAACAGCGGTCGGTGCAGGAAGCGGAACACCATCACGATGTCCCAGCCGCCGCCCGCATCGGGCATGGCGCCGCTCTCCAGTTCGATCACGTGCGTTCGAATGCCCACGCCGTTGCGCCGCGCCAGCTTCCTCGCGCTCTCGAGCGCGTCGTCGTCGTGGTCCCAGGCCTCGGCCTCCCGCCCGTGCATGGCGAGGAACACCGACTCGCGGCTGGTGCCCGCGGCCAGGTCGAGCGAGCGCCCGTGCGGAAGCCGGGGCAGCACGCGCTCCAGGAACGGTGAAGGGCGCCACAACCGGACGGCGGGGCCGGTGTCCAGTGCGCTTCCTGCGGCGGCCGCCAGCACGGCGAGCGGGGAACTGAGCCAGCGCGTGTGCGGATAGCCGAGCGCGCCGACCGCTTCGGCGCCCGCTCGCGCCTGCTCCGGCTCGTCGTGCACGACCAGCACGTGTGCGGTGCGGGGCGGAAGCTCGGCTCGCCGCTCCCCGAACTCCTCGATCGTCATGCGCCCCGAGCCGGGCAGGTGGCCGCGCGCGAACGCCGCCTCGTCGCGCGTGTCGAGCAGCGTGACCTGCGGCAGGAGCGCCGCGGCTGTCTCGGGATCGGTGGCGATGGCGGGAAAGGGGGTGCGCAGGTGGCGGCTCCCGTCGGAGGGAAAGTGGGAAGGGCCCGAAGCCGGGGTTCGATGCGGCACTCTAGGCGAGCGCCGTCGCGGAGTCCCGTGGTGGTTCCCGATTGACGCTCGTTCGGCGGCTCGCGGATACTCGCCGCGTTCACGACCGGACGTTCGCGACTTCCACCGACCGGTGGCCTTCCCGAGATGACCCTTCGCCACTGCGTTCGACTCGTGTTGCTGACGCTGGCCCTCGTCCTGGCCGCGCCTGCTCCACCCGTCCGGGCCGTCGTGGCTCCCACGGCCGTCGAGCGCCGCGAACGCGAGGCGAGCGATCTCGCCCGCCGCGCGCAGCTGAACCTGCAGCGCGGCCGGCTCGAGGAACGCCGCCGCGCGGTCGCCCAGCTCGAGCGCGCGACGCTGCTCGCCCCGGGCAATGCGGAGTATCAGCTGATGCTCGCACGCGCTTACTGGCGCTCGGGTTACCGCCGGGCGGCCATGAAGCGCTTCGAGCGCGTCGTGGCGCTCCGGCCGGGCAGCGCGGACGCCCGCTACGGGCTCGGGCAGGTGTGGCGGCGCGACTGGCTCAAGTACCTCGAGAAGTCCTCGCTCGATCACGCCATCCGTGAGCTGGTGGCGGCGGTCCGCCTGGACAGCACGCACACCGACAGCTGGCTGATGCTGTCCTCGCTGCTCGTCGCGCGCGGGGACAGCGTCCAGGCGCTGGGCGCGGCCAACGGCGCCATGGCCGTGGCGCCCGAGCGGCTGGAATCGCGCATCGCCCGCGCCGCCTGCCTGTGGCGGACCGGCGACGTGGAGCGGGCCGATTCGCTCTTTCGCGACGCCGTGCCCCGTCTCGACCGTCCGGTGCGCGAGCGGTTCGAGGACATCGCCCCGGTGGCCAGCGAGCGCGACACGATGATCTACAACCGGCTCGGCGCCCCGGAGCGCCGCGAGTTCGCGCGCCAGTTCTGGACCGAGCACGACCCCGACCTGGCCACCGAGGCCAACGAGGCGCAGCTCGAGTACTGGGCGCGCGTGACCCAGGCCTACTTCCTGTTCTACGACCCCAAGCACCGCGAGTGGGACGAGCGCGGCGAAGTGTACGTGCGCTACGGGCCGCCGGAGGGCACCGACTACAACCCGCTCGGCGCCAACCTCTATTCGCGCGGCGCGCAGTCGGCCCAGATGATGTTCCCCATGAACGTGCTGGTCTGGAAGTACCCCGGGCTCGGCATGACCGTGACGATGCAGGACCGCGTGCTGTCCGAGTACTACCTGCTGCCGGTCTCCTACGACCGCGACATGGACCCGCGCCCGCAGCCCGACTCGATCGAGGCGCGCGACGCGCTCGGCACGCACGAGTTCCGCGGCGTGTTCCCCACGCTGCCGCCCGGCGTTCAGCGCCTGCCGCTGCGCGGGCTGTTCGCGCGCTTCGTCGAGGAGCGCGCCTCGGGCGCGACGGGCGCGAACCTGCCGCGCCTGTTCGCCGCGGTCGAACTGGCGGCCGGTCCGGGCGAGGACCT
>JADLGX010000273.1 GCA_020849095.1 Candidatus Eiseniibacteriota bacterium | reverse complement strand
TGCGCGAGGGCTTCGGCGTTCCGCCGGCGTCCCGCGCCGCCCACTCGACCGCGCGCCCGGCGATGAACCCCGACTTGGTGCCCGCGCTCTCGACGCGCCGCCCGGCAGCGCTGGCCGCCAGCCTGCAAGCCGGCAGCTCGCCCAGCTCGAGCGTCATGCCCGAGGTCCGCTCGCGCATCAGCTTCCCTGCCTCGCTCGATGCCGATGCCGACTGGGACACGCCCACGTTCCAGCGCCGCAACGGCGGCTGATTCTCCGTCGCGTTCGTTTCGATTCCTCCGTACCGGTATGTGAACCCCTCGTCTCGAAAGAGGCGGGGGGTTCGTGTTTGAGGGGGCTGGCGGTCACGGGCGCAGGCGGAGCAGGAGCTCCGGGTTCCGGTCGGTCGGCGCACCTCGGCGCAGCGCCACGAAGTTGGGTCGCTCGGCGTGGAACCCGAACCGCCCGGCCGAAAGCTCTTCGATGACGATTCGGCGGGCGGCCCCGACGTCGAGGTCATCGTAGCCGTAGACGAGGTAGTCGGCGCCCTGGTGCTCGTACTTGAGCGTGAACAGGTACTCGCGCTGTGCCAGGTGTGGGGCGTCGTGCTCCGTCGCGGCGACGCTGGCATCCGGGGGGATGGTCCTGGCGATCTCGCGCAGGTTCCGCAGGTTCTCGGCGTGCGCGGACGAGAAGTCGAACTGGACGAGGCCGCCCCCCGACTTGAAGTTGCGCTGCTGCAGCGCGCCGAATTGATGCGTGGCCAGGAACGTGCCGAACGCGACTGCCCCCAGCGCGGCCCAGCGCGCCGGCCGTCCCAGCGTTGCGCCCAGCTGCTCCAGGGCCAGGATCGCCGCGATGAACACGTAGGGCGTGAAGTGCGTGACGTACTGGAAGCGGATCTCGACGACCGGGAGGTAGCCGGTCGACAGCAGCGTGACGAACGCGCCGGGGAAGAGCAGCAGCCACAGCCGCGGCACGCGCAGCGGCAGGAACGCGAGCGGCAAGAACACGTGCAAAATGAACGGGATCTTCTCGGGAAGAAGAATCGTGGCGAGCACGAAGAGCGGGTTGGTGACGAGCGTCACGATCACTCCGCGGAACCCCACCGCCCCGGGCGCTACCAGCTTCTCGTAGATGTAGACGAACGAGGCATCACCGAAGCGTGGCATGAGGACGAACTTGGCCGCCACGAGATAGCCGGCCGAGACCGCGAGGAGCGCGGCGCCGGTGCGCCAGCGGCGGCCGCCGAGCATGAGCGCGAGCCCGACGCCGATGCCTCCGAAGGGCACGTCTTCCCGGCACATGAGCGCCATGACCACGAACGACCAGAACGGGAGCCAGCGCTCCGTGAAGAAGAAGTACGCCGCCCAGAGGATGAAGAAGGCCGAGACCGTGAGGAAGTGGAAGTCGGAGAAGTTCGGCGCGTGGAGCGGGGGATAGAGTAGATACGCCCCAGCGACCACGACGCCGAGCCAGTCGCTGCCGAGGCGGCGACGCGCGATGAGATACAAGGGCACTGCCGACAGACCGAGCAAGGCCGATTGCAAGATGACCAGCGTCGACGCGTCGGGTCGCAGGGCGTAGAGGGGCGCCAGTAGGTAGACGGCGGGCTCGAAGTGGATGGACAGGTAAGAGCCCGCGCGCGGATGGGTGATCGGGCAGTAGAACGGGCGCCCGTGCAGCGTGTTCCAGAAGAACGTGGCGAAGTACCCGAGGTCGAACCCCGACGTTTGCCGCCGCAGGTGCTGGAGCCAGGTGTAGTGGCCCATGTAACCAACGAAGCTGGCGACCATCGTGGCGACGATGGCGTGGGGTGCGGCGGACCGGACGCGCGCGCTGACCCGCGACCAGGCGCGAAGAGCACCATCACGCAAGGGCCGAACGAGCTGGAGGTCTTCAGCCGCGCCGAGCGAGCAGCAGAGCGCGCGCTCGAAGCCCACGACCAGCGCTGCGGCGCAGATCAGGAAGGCGAGATCGCGGTCCCGCCAAGCGGCCACCGACATCATTGGCGGGATTGCCCAGAGCACGAGGGAGACGCTCAGGAGGCGGGCAAGCTGCAGCGCGCCCTCGGCGCGAGCAGCGAAGGCATCGCGCCCTCCCTTTCTCCACGCCGAGCCAAGCGCGAGGGCAGCGACCACCACCGGAACCACCGCGCCGCCCAGCACCCACGTTGCCAGCTGCTCTCTGCCCGGAGGCGAGATCTCGTTCCGGCCGATGAACGCCGGCAACCAGCGCGCGCCGCGCAGGGTGCGGAGGAAGAACGCGACGCTTGCGCCCTCGGCGGCGAGCAGCAACAACGCCCGGGTCGCGAAGCCCGCGGGCGCTGCGCTGGTGGGCAGGCTGGACGGTTTCATCGGCACAGGTCGGTCCGCGACGGCGTCCCTTGGCATCCGCGCTCAGTTGTCGCCGCAGGGGGTGTCGGACTGCATGTTGATGATCCAGGTTCCCCCCTTGCACCCGGCCGATATGAGCTCCCACTTCACGGCGTTGCAGTACGAGCAGCCCCCAGGCGTGCAACACGCCCCGCCGTCCAGCGGAGGGGTGGGCGGGCACGCGCAGTGTGCATCCCCGTCGTTTGCGGCTTCGGCGTCGGCGCTGTCTGTGATCGGCGCGTCCGCGCCGCCCTCCCCGTCGTGCGCCGCCTCGTGGGCCACGTCGGGGAGCGGGCCGTCGTGCCCACCGTCGCTCGGTTCGTCAGAGTCGGTAGCACCCCCGCACGAGCCGATGAGCGCGAGCGGCATACAAACCGCCAGGGCGTGGAGCAGACGTCGCGCCCGCATCACCAGTCTCACTCCGTCCAGCGTTCCAGGCGGGGCGCGATCCGTCAAGCGCAGCGCTCGGGCCGCTGCGCCAGAACATGACGCAGCGGCAGGCGTCCGCGCGCCGACGTCGCACTGCATGCAGCGCGCGCGGTGCTGTGCGCACGCGCTCGAACGCGCGGGGAGACATGGAAGCGTCGGCGACCCTCGTCGACTACTCGCACCTGAACCAAGCGCAGGGCCGCCACCGCCGCCGTGCTGGACAAGGCCACCCGGCTGACGCGGGCCGCGGTCAACAAGTCGCTGGCGGATCTGTAACGCACCGGCATCGTGGGTGACCTCACGAACCGGCAGCGCGGCCGCGTGTTCAGCCGGCGGTGGCAACCTGGCGGCACGCCGGGCTTGCCAATCCGCGACGTGAATGGATATCATTCACGTCGTGAATATACTGCCTCGCCTGGTGGATGACGCGCTCGCCGCGCGGCTGCGCGTCATGCCTGCTGTCGTGGTCACCGGTGCACGGCAGACCGGCAAGAGCACTCTGGTCGAGCAGCTGGTGCCGGGCGACCGGCGCTACCGCTCGCTGGACGACTTCGACGTGCGCGATGTGGCGCGCCGCGACCCCGAGGCCCTGCTGGGAGGCGACGATCCGCTCACGCTCGACGAGGTCCAGCGTTTGCCGGGCCTGCTCACGGCGGTGAAGCGGGCCATCGACCGCGACCGCCGGCCCGGGTGCTTCCTGCTCACCGGCTCGGCCAACCTGCTCCTGATGCGGCAGGCGTCGGAGTCGCTGGCCGGCCGCGCGAGCTACCTCACGCTCTGGCCCATGACCCGGCGCGAGCAACTCGGGCTCGCAAGCGCAGGGCGTTGGGACGACCTGCTGGCCGCGCCCGATAACGAGTGGCGCGACTTGCTAGCGGCTGGGGATGACCTCGACGAGGACTGGCAGGCGCTCGCGTTGCGCGGAGGGTTTCCCACGCCGGCGCTGGAGCTCACGACGCCGGCCGACCGCGCCATCTGGTTCGACGGCTACGTGCGCACCTATCTCGAACGCGACCTGCAGGACCTCGCCTCGATCAGCGCGCTGCCCGACTTCCGCCGCCTGATGCAGGCCGCCTGCCTCCGCGTGGGGCAACTGCTCAACCAGACCGAGCTGGGCCGCGCTGTCGGCCTGCCGCAGCCGACGGTACACCGATGGCTCAACCTGCTGGAGACGTCGTATCTGCTCGTGCGCCTGCCGGCCTACGCGGCGAACCGCACCAAGCGGCTCGTCAAGTCGCCCAGAGTTTACTGGGCCGACACAGGGGTCGCGCTGCACCTCGGCGCCACGGCGCCCGTGGGCGCGCACCTGGAGAACTTGGTGCTTCACGACCTGCTTGCCTGGCGCGACGCGCGGGCGGACCGCGCGGAGCTCGCCTACTGGCGCACCACGATCGGCGAGGAAGTGGACTTCGTGATCGAGGCCGGCGGCAAGCTGCTGCCTATCGAGGTGAAGGCCACCGCGAAGCCGCGCCTCGCCGACTGCGCCCACCTGCGCACGTTCAGGCAGGAATACGGGCGCAAGGCGCGCGCCGGGCTCGTGCTGCACACCGGTCGCACGGTCGAGTGGCTCACCCCCGACGTGCTGGCTGTACCGTGGTGGAGAGTGCTGTAGCCCAGGGAACCGATCAGACCGCCCGTCTCTCCCCGCTTGACGAAAGTGCGGGGGTCGTACGTCCATCTGGAGAATGGCTCGGCTGGTCGCGTGGCTCTCGCTCTTCTTGCTGGTCGCGTGTAGCTCTGCCGCGTCGCGCATCGCGTCACCGGACGCGACCGAGCTGGAGCGCGACTTGCTCGGGGGCACCCCGGACGCGCGCTTGGTGCTGCGCCTGGACAAGGCGGCACAGGACCCGGTCTACGGCGGACCGCCCACGGGCTACGACCGCCGAGAGCCCGCCGACCCCGAGCTGGAGGCCTTCGTGGCCGGGGTGACGGGGATCGAGGTGTGGTTCGTCGCCGATGACCAGAAGGCGGACAGCTCTTCGGCCTTGTTCGTGATCCGCGGCCGCCCGAACTTCGGCTACCTGCAGAAGCACGAGAAGGCGCGCGCTCTCTTCGCGCGCGAGACGGAACGGCTGCCGACCGGGGTGCGTGTGTACGACTTCTCGGAAGGGGGGACGCACGTGGCGTTCTTCATCCTGCCGAGCGGGTCGTGGGTGATCGCCACCGGGCGCATCGTGGGGCGCGTCCGCTATCACTTCTTCTCGCACGGCGATGATCCACCGCCGGTGCGCTACGAGCCCGACGCCTTGCTCGCGATGTGGGTGGGCCCCGGCGTGATGCGGCTCGCCGACCTCGCGAAGCAAGGGGGCGGCTTCGAGGGGCTCTCGCTCGCGATTCGCTCGAGCGCGCGCGGAGACATGGAAGCGTCGGCGACCTTCGTCGACGACAAGCACGCGAACGAGGCGCAGGCTGCCATCGCGGCTGCCCTGGCCGAGCTGCCGAAGGCCCAGAAGGCCCTGGCGGACGAGTGCCCGGCCTGGCAGTCGGTGCGCTTCGAGCTTCGCCGCGACGG
>JADLGX010000272.1 GCA_020849095.1 Candidatus Eiseniibacteriota bacterium | reverse complement strand
CCTCGATCTTGTTGTGGCTGATGCCGTGCAGGCTCTGCACGAACATCATCACGGTGGGCACGCCGGCGCGGGCGACCTCCGCCGCGTCGTGCAGGGGACCCGAGGGCAGCAGGTGAACCTTGCCGCAGGTCTCGACGATGGCGTCTTCGCAGAACTTCTTGAGCTGCGGATCGAACAGCACGGGCTCGATGTTCCAGAGCCGCTCCCATGCCACGGTGACGTTGCACTGCTTTGCAAACCGCTCGCTGGCCGCTCGCGCGTCCGCGTAGAGACCGGCCAAGCCCTTCGCGTCGAGATTGCGCTGATCCAGCGTGATACGGCAGTCCTCGACCACGCTGGTGACGATGCCGGGCTTGGTCGTGCACGAGCCGATCGTGCACACGCCGCCGTGGCGCGCGGCGATCTCGTAGATTTCGGGGCTCATGCGGGCGGCGGCGAGGAATGCGTCCTTGCGGCGGTTCATGGGCGTGCTGCCCGAATGCGCGGCCTGCCCGTGGAACGTGATCGCGTGGCGCTCCACGCCGAACGTGCCCAGCACGACGCCGAGCGGCAGGTCGAGGTCCAGCAGCACCGGGCCCTGCTCGATGTGCAGCTCCAGGTAGGCGACGGCGTTCTTCAGCTCGGCGCCGCTGTCCTTCACGCGCTCGAAGTCGATGCCGACGTTCTCGAGCGCGTCGGGCAGCCGGATACCAGCCTTGTCCACCAGCACGCGGGCTTCGTCCATGTCGAGATTGCCCGAACAGGCCGACGAGCCGAACAGGCTCTTGCCGAAACGCGCGCCCTCTTCGTCGGCCCAGTCCACGAGGCGCACGGTGACGGGCGGAACGCCGTCGTACTGCGCGGCGATGCGGCGCAGGAT
Source organism: Candidatus Eiseniibacteriota bacterium (assembly GCA_020849095.1). Taxonomy (GTDB): domain Bacteria; phylum Eisenbacteria; class RBG-16-71-46; order RBG-16-71-46; family RBG-16-71-46; genus CAIXRL01. Next base: position 2,308 of record JADLGX010000272.1, on the reverse strand, counting down.
CTCGACGCCGGCGAGCACGTTGAGGCAGCCGTCGAGCCAGCCGCCGTTGGGCACGGAGTCCATGTGCCCGCCGATCAGCACGCACTTGTCCGACTTGCCCTTGAGCGTGCTCCAAAGGTTGCCCGCGGCATCCACGTGGGTCTCGACCGGCAGCGCGGCGAGCTTGGACAGGAGCCAGGCGCGGACCTGGACCCACATGGGAGTGAATGCGATGCGCTGGGCGCCGTTGTCGTCCGCGGAGAAGGCGCGAAGCTCCTTGAGCTCCGCGATGGTGCGCTGGGGATCGAGTGTGGTGGCCATGGCGCGCATGGTAACTCCGCAGGACGCCCCTCTGGCAATCCCGAACCGCGCCCGGCGGCCGACGGAGGGAGAACGCGAGGCGCCGCGCCCTCCCGCCACTGCCCTACCTCACGATCGCGACCCGTCGGGTGAGCGAGGCGCCACCGGCCTGGACGCGCACGAAGAACAGCCCGGGCGACAGCCGGGCGCTGTCCAGCGTGACGGCGTGGCGGCCCGGCTCGAACGCGCCGTCCGCCAGCCGGGCGACCTCGCGCCCCTGCACGTCGAGCACGCTCACGCGCACGTCCGCGCGGTGCGGCAGCGCGAAGCGCACCGGAGTGGCGCCGCGCGCGGGGTTGGGCGCGATCGGGTCCATCGCGAACGCCGCAATGGGCGCATCTGCCGCGTCGGTCAGGATCGCGTTGCCGATCGTCCACGGGCCGTTGCTGCGGTCGGTGCCGATCTGTCCGGCCCAGTCGCGCGCGTCGAGCCGCAGGTAGCAGTTGGTCGGCCACTGACCGGGCGAGGGCAGGTAGAGGTCGTACGCGCCGGTGTTGGGAATGCCGGACGCATACAGCGTCCATGGCCCGGCGGCGCCCGTGTAGCTGATGTAGAGATCCACGGCCTGCACGCCGGGATACGGCGCCGTCGCGGTCCACGTCACGCGATACGTCGTGACTTGATTGATGATCTCGCCGCCGTTGGGCTTGAGCACGGTTACGACCGGCAGGGTCGCCGGTGTCGGCAGCAGTTTCGCGAGCCCCTTGCACGGCGTCGTGCCCATGCGCGCGAAGCCACCACCCGCGTACACGTTTTCGCCCTCGAGCGCGAGCGAGTTCACCACGCGCGTGTCGGGCATCGGCGCCCAGCTGGTCGGCAGCATGCCGAACAAGTTGCTCGAGCCGAGCCCGTCGCGAACGGTGTTCTCGAGGAAGTGGAAGCCGCCCGCGAAATAGGCCTTCGAGTTCCCGAACGCGAACGCCGATACGAGCGAGTCCAGGTAGAAGTTCTCGGTGTAAGCGCCCGAGCCCAGCGTGTCCGTGGCCATGAAGTTGCCGGGACGGGAACCGATCACCTCGGTGAAATCACCGGAGACGTAGTTGCGGTTGTTGAAGCGCGTGATCTGCGTGATCGGGCTTCCCGTGGATCCGGGATTCCAGGAGTTCAATGTGGCGTTGAGCAGGTCCACCGCGGCGAGGTTCTGGCGGCCGACCGCCCCCACGCGGTTGAACTTGCCGCCAAAGTAGAGCGCATTGCCCTGAACGCTCAGCGCGCTCACGTAGGTGTAGGCGCCGGTGCTGGTGTTGACGTTCGGGTTGAAAGTGGTGGCGCCGCCCGTGGTCGTGTTGAGCGTCGCGAGGCGGTTGCGCGCCGCGCCGCCGATGTTGAGGAAGTGGCCGCCCACGTGGACCGCGCCGGGCGTGGCGACGATGCAGCGCACGAGCGAATCGGGGTTGGGATTCCAGGTGGACGCGAGCCCGGTCGCCGTGTCGACGCGCGCGACGAAGAAGCGCGAATCGCCGCCGAGGTACGAGAACCGCCCCGCGGCGTACAGCCAGTTCGCCGCGCGCGACAGCGCGACCACCGCGTCGTTCGGATTGGGGGCGAATGACAGCGGCGCGCCGCTCGCCACGTCGAGCGCGGCGAGATTGTCGCGCAGCACGCCGCCGAAGCTGGCGAACGCGCCGCCCACGAACGTCTCGCGCGCGCCCGGGCTCACCACGAACACTTCGCCACCGGCCGGGATCGCCGGTGCCTTGACGGCGCCGGTGCCCGTGGCCTGCACGACCGCGAAGTTCTCACGGCGCACTCCGGCCACGTACGTGAAGCTTCCGCCCAGGTAGGTGTTGAACTCGTCGAACGCGATCGCGTTCACGGCTCCGTTCCAGCCCGGATTCCACATGGTCGGAGTTCCGGTGAGGGTGTCGAGCGCCGCGATGCCGTAGCGCGCGACACCGCCCATGATGTCGAAGCCGCCGCCCACATAGACGTGCGGCGAGCGCATGGCGATCGTGAGCACGCGGCCGTT
>JADLGX010000271.1 GCA_020849095.1 Candidatus Eiseniibacteriota bacterium | reverse complement strand
GGCGGTCAAATGGCGCGACGGGGCAGCGGTGGTCGCGGTAAGCTGCGACCCGTCACCCCATTCCCGAGGAGGCATTCGTGACCATTGAGATCCGTTACTGCGGGCAGTGAAACTACCTGCCCCGGGCTGCCAGTCTGGCGGCCGAGATCAAGAAGACGCGCGGCATCGATTCCACCATCACGCGCGGCAGCGGCGGTGAGTTCGAGATCACCGTGGACGGCAAGCTGGTCTTTTCCAAACGGGCTGAGGGACGCTTTCCGGACCACGAGGAGGTGCTGGCGCTGATCCCGGCGTGAGGCGCGCTCAATGGTAGAGCGTCTTGATGCCGCCCCACGTGCGATTGCGCGCGGGCACGAACAGGCACGCCCCGCTCGCAGCGCCCTGCCAGGTCGCCACCCGGCTGCCGGCCTCCGCCGTCACCACCACGTCGCCGGCGCCCTTGAACTGGATCAGGCGCATGGAGGACAGCACCAGGCAGGCCGGCTCGCTGCATCCCTCGCACGAGCCCGAGCCCGTGGTGCGAACGTTGGTGATCGGGAGCTTGAGCGCGAAGTACTCGACTCCCGGCTCGGCGGCCACGAATGCCGTGGTGTCGGTGAGCATGACGGTGGCCACGAGCCGTCCTCGATTCAGCATGCTGGCGTACCCGGTCGCCCACGTGTTCGTGCGCGTGGTCTCGGCGCCCAGCCACAGGTCGGTGCAGCCCGGGTCGCTGGCGAACACGGTGCTCAACGTGAGCGCGCCGTTGCGGCACGCGCCGATGTTGCGAATGGTCCACCACGCCGGCAGGAACTGCCCCTCCGAAATCACGTCCAGGGTCAGCACCACACCCTCGACGTGATTCAGCCCCGCGGGTGCCACGAGCGAGGCGTACAGGGTTTCCAGCCCGATGTTCGACGAGCAGGCGAACTGCCAATTGGAGACCCCCCCGCCGGCGGGACAGCCGCCCCACAGCAGGTTGAGCCCCTCGCTTCGGGCGCCCGAAGGGTATGCGAGCAGCAGCGCGGCTGTGGCGAGCATCCCGATCCAGTTCTTCACTGCCCATCCCTTCGCGGCGCACTCACCGCATGATCACGAATCGCCCCACCGTTCGATCGCCCGAGCCCTCGACCGTAAACAGGTAGACGCCCGACGCCACATCCTGCCCGTTGCGCGAGATCAGGTTCCACGACGCCTGACCCACGCCGCCCGTGCCGTCGTGCGGCACCTCGGCCACCAGGTCACCGGCCAGCGTGAAGATGCGGATGGTACAGCGGCGCGCCGGTAGCCCGAAGAAGTCCACGTGCTGGGTGAACACGTCGCCGGGCACGGCGGGCCGCTCCCACGCGGCGCCGCCGCGATAGGGATTGGGCGCCACCCACACACGCCCCGGGCCCGCACGCGCGGCCGAGCGCGGCACCACGCGCTGGTCGAAGTCGGGCTCGAACGAACTCTCGAGCTCGGCCTGGTATCCGGGCAGCGTGTCGTACGGCGCGTGCAGGCGCACCACCGAGGTGACCACGTAGCTGTAGTCGAAACCGTTGTGCACGGTGGTGTCTTCGAACGCGTAGCGCCCCACCGCGTGCTGCGGCACGCCGTTCACGTCGCGCACGATGGCGGCGTCCGGGTTGGTGATGGCGGCGATGTTCGTCTGGTCGAACACGGCGATGCGCTGCCACTTTTCGGGCGCGGGCAGCAGGCCGTCGCGCGCCCAGTCGTCGAGCCGGTACAGCTTGTAGCCCACCAGCCGGATGGCGGCATCCCCCACGAGCCCGGCCTGCATGGCGGCTTCGGGAAAGTCGTCCCACTCGATGATCGCGCGGCGGTCCGTGGCGCTCACGCGCATGTTCGGCGGCGGCGGCAGCGGGGACAGCAACGACCAGCGATGGGAGCGGTCAGTCCCGTCGTTGCCCGTGCAGGCGTCGCAATCGAGATCGGTCCAGACACACTGTCCCGGAGCGTAGGACGTCTCGAACGACACCCCGGGCCCCTGCACGAAGAGATTGTCGGGAATCAGGTACGGATCCCGGAAGAACTTCTGCGGGCAGTGAGGGTCGTAGTGGAACGCGATATCGGGCGGCGGCTCGTAGCAGATCTCGTGGCCGTTGACTCCCGATACGCCCAGGAACCACGAGTTGCCCGCGTTGTCACCCGTGAAGTTGTAGCGCTGCCCGCGCTCCAGCCGGCGCGCGATCAGCGCCATCTGCGGAATGCTGTCCAGTTCGGCCGCTCCAAGCAGCGCGACGCTGAACTCCACGCTCTGCCCCGGGCCGAGGCGATCGAACGGCCCGCACGAGAGCAGCACGGCATGGTCCTGCTCCCGGTCCTCGTTTGCCGCCGGATACCGCCCCTCGAGCGCCTCCCAGCGATCACGGTCGAGCACCGGCGGACCACCCTGCCCCGGCGGCAGGCTTGGCGAGAAGATGTACGAGCGGAACGTGGTGTCCGCGATCGGCGCGCGGGCCCTGGCCCGCGCCTGCGCCACTCCGGGAAACACGTCGTTTGTGAATGCCTGCAGCGGGTCGGTGGTGTGCGAGAGCGGCACGAGCGCGCCGTAGGGGAATCCCGCCGGGCTCGTCGCGTCGGAGATCACCACGGCCTCACCGCGGATGACGTCGAAGCAGGTCTTGCGAAAGATGCCGCCCGCGTTGATCACCACGTTCTTGACCGGCGTCACCTGCTGGTAGCGCATGCGCGCGATGCGGTCGTTCAGGTGCCCGCCGGACTCGTTGCGCCCGCGCGCATCCAGGTCGGCATACAGCCCCAGCCGCAGGTCGCGCAGGGTCTGCTGGCCGTGGTTCGTGATCACGAACCGCACGCAGGCGATCCCGTCGAGCCCGGGACGGTTCCACGCGAAGTTCTCCTGGTGTACCGACAGCCCGAGCGGACGGTGCAGCTCGCCGCCTTCGTACACGTACTGCACCGCTTCGGGACGGTCGTCGACGTACTCGGCCGTGAGCAGTTCCTGCGAAGGCAGGTCGTAGTCCTCGTCCACCCGCCCGTCGCCGTCGTCGTCGAGTCCGTTGACCGTCTCCTCGTCCAGGCGCCCGTCGCCATCGTCGTCCACGTTCCAGCGCCCGCCCGGCTCGCCGGCGATCACGCGGCGCACGCGGTCGGCGGCATCCAGCGTGGGGCGCCACTCCAGCATCGGCCCGCCCGACACACAGCGCTGGCCCGCTTCGTTCAGCGCACCCACCCACAGTTCGGCATGCCCGAGCAGTTCGTGCCCGCTGCCGCTGGGAAACTCGAACGAGGGATCGAACGAGCGCCCGTTGGCGAACCAGGGATTGCCCAGCACGCCCACGTTGCTCACGCGCATCGTGAACCGGCCCGCGCGCAGCACGGGGCCGCGGTCCTCGATGTCCATGACGGCGCCGGAGCGGCGCGCGGCCAGCAGTGCGCACGCGAGCGCGAGCGGCACGAGCAGCCGGTCCGGCCGGTGACGCCGGGCCGCCATCACCGCTCCACCGGCCGGCGGGGCATCTTCCACACCTCCTGCAGCACGAAGTCCACGAGAGCAATCGAGTGCGCACGCCGGAAGTACCAGAGCGGAAAGCCCGAGAAGACGAACGGCGCGCTCTTGCTGCCGTGGTAGTACGTCATCACCGGCCATCCGGCGCCCGCCGCGGCGCCCTGCGTCGTGAAGAGCGTGTCGAGCACGGCGTACGCCGAGTCACCCTCGAACGCCCCACCCTCGAGGATCGAGTTGGGCTGTGACAGGTACTCCGCCGTGAACGTGCTCGAGTAGAAGTCCCCTCCCACGCGCTGTGGCGGCAGCGGATCGGTGGCCGACGACTTGGGTTGAAGGAACGGCGGCAGCAACGAGTAGTCGGGCGCCCCGCTCCAGCCACCGATCGCGCGCGGTGAGCGCGCCACCTGGACGGCCAGGTTGAGCGTGATCTCGCTTCGCCAGTAGGCCCAGTTGTAAAGGAAGCGGCCGGCCACCAGTTCGCCGGTCGAGGAGCGGAACACGTTGTCCGGAGTTCCGATCGGTTTGAAGTCACGCAGTGACGCGTACGCCGCGCCGCCGCCCATCAACCAGAGCCGGCCGCCCTGGGCGACCCACGTGGCGAGTGGGTTGCCGACCCCGGGCACGACGAGCCCGCGCAGCAGCGCCGTGGGGTTCGTCAGGCTGCCGACCGCGCCGTTGGCGCGCGCGCGCGTGAGGTCCGTCATCCAGATGACGTTGCGATAGGAGTCCAGCAGCCCCAGCGTCAGCGCGCTCTGCGGGATCACCCGGGTGCTGAGCGTGTCGAACGAGTAGCCCGCGAACAGGCCGGGCGTGCTCAACGTGCCGGCGGGGTAACACTTCCACGGCTTGCCGCCGACCGCGTACAGGAACGAATCCAGCTCGGCCGCATTGGGCCACGCGAGCCGTGGCCGATCCACGCAGCCCGCAGCCAGCAACCGGTCCACCGGAAACCCGGTGTCGTTGATGATCAGCAGGTCGCGCTCGAACGTGGGGCGCCGCACCGTGAACTGCACGACGGCGAGGCTCGTGTAACCGATGTCGTCGGTCGCCTGGAGATAGAAGTAGTGCGGGGTCGTGCCCGCGTCCTCGAATGCCGGGAGCGTCACGCTGGTGCCCGTGGTGAACTGGCTCCAGTGCGACAGGTCGGTGGACTCGTTGGTGCGCGGTGTTTCGTCGTCCAGCGAGGCCAGATCCACGGCCCAGCGATAGCCCTCGATGCGCGCCCCTCCCGCCGCGGGCGCCGCGGCCCACGACAGCGGGATCGGGATGCCGGCCGGGAACTCCTGCGCGATGAAGCTGGTGGGATCCGAGAACCAGCCTCCCGAAGGGTACTGGTAGAAGAAGTAGTCGTTGAAGAGCGTCAGCCGCGGCCCGATGGCGGCGACCACGTCCACGTACAGGTCGAGGATGTTCTGGTTGAGCGCGAACGTGTTGGACATGGCGCCGGCGGCATCGAACGCCACGATCACGAACAGGTAGCGCTGGCGTGGAGTCAGGTTGGCGATGCGAACGGACGTGGCCGTGCCCGGCAGCGAATCCCAGCCCGCGAACTCGGGAGCGAAGAGCGTGCGCACCGTGTCGGGATGGGCGGCGATCACGGTCGCCGACGGGGTCGAACTCTCCGAGAACATCCGCCAGCGGTAGACCACCGGCAGCCGCGCGCCGGCACCGTCGGGATCGCGGCCGTTCCAGCGGATCTCGACCGTGGGCGCCACGAGCTTGCTGCCCAGCGCGCTCGGAACCGGTGACGTGATGCTGACCACGGGCGCCACGGTGCTCGCGGTGAACGACACATCGACCGGCGGCGAGTACGCGCCCGCGTTGTCGATCGCCTCGATCACAAGGGTGTGGTAGCGGCGCGCGACCGTCTGGCCGGGTACGGCAACGCTGTCCACGGCGAACGTGAACACCCTGCGGTTTTCGGTCGTGTGCACCCACAGCGTGTCCCGGTTCGGCTCGCGGGGCGGGTCGACCGCGTATCGAAACGCCACCACGCGGCCGTCCGGATCGGTGCCCGCCCAGCTGAACTCGTAGGCGTACTGCGACGGATCGGTGGTGGACGTGGGCCACTGCGTGATCTCGGCGGTGGGGCGCGTGTTGGGCAGCGCCAGCCCCATGTAGGAGCCCTTGCCGCAGCCGGACAGGCTCGCGAGCACGATCCACCCGAGGACGAGCCGTGCGAACGGGCGAATCCACTTCGGCGGTCGGGAAACCAAGTCCAGCGCTCCTGGGGGGAGATTCGCCGGAAGTTTACCGAGCGGGCGCGAGCACTGGCAAGACCTCAAATGCCGGCCGCGGGCCGCTCGAGCCGCACGCGCACCACGCGATCCCCCGCCTTCTCGAACACGATCGCGTCGCCCGGCGCCAGTTCGCGCTCGCGGCACCACTTCATCATGCCGGGCTTGTTCGGTGAGCGCGGGCGAAAGATCCACGCGCCGTACTGGATGTCGGTCTCGAAGGACCAGCCCAGGTCGGTCTCGATGGTGATGGGCTTCACCTCGTACGGCCGCGGCGCGTCGTTCGGGCCGCGAGGCCCGATGCTGTCGGGCGGGAAAAACTCGAGGATGTCCCACAGCGGCACGTTTCGCTGGGTGAACGTCCACACGTCCTCGGAACTGCGGACGGGAATGCGCGCGGTCTCGCTCACCTCGTGAGCCCACCGCTGGCCGCGCTCAGCGTTTCGATGACGGCGAGCGCCTCGTCGAAGCCCGGCTCGACGTCCTGGAACTGCACGAGCATCGCGGGCTTGCCGCCCATCACGTTGATCGATGCGAACAGCCGGGCCACGAGCGGCATGCGATGCACCACCTTCCAGGGCTCGTGCGGATACACCTCGAGCGCCTTCACCACGAGCGCATTGCGCACCGCCATGTGCGCGATTTCCTCCCAGCGCACCAGCCCTGCGCCGATGCGCGAGTCCTCGATGCCTTGCGCGTCGATGCGCAGCACGACCCCGCGCTGGAACAGCCGCGGCAGGTGCATGGCGGGCGCGATCACGCCGAACAGAACCGTGAACGCCCCGGCGTACACGCGCAGCTTGCCGGCCGAGTTCCACGCGAGCGCGCCGAACAGCAGCGCCATGAGCAGCGTGGCGGCCATGATCGTGAACTGCTTGTGGCGGGCAAAGCGAAACTCGATCATGGCTGCGGCGGCGCGGCATCCCCGGGCGCGCCCAGGTGTTCGCGGAAGTAGTCGGTCATGCGCGAGTACACGCGCTTCACCTGGACCGGCGCGATCACCCCGTGCGTCTGCCCCGGCAGCGGCAGGAAGTCCCAGTCGCGCCCCGCCTTGTTGAGCGCGTCGGCCAGCCGGAGCGTGTTGAAGAAGTACACGTTGTCGTCGGCGGTGCCGTGAATCACCAGCAGCGGCCGTTCCAGGTTCGCCGCGTCGGTCAGCGCCGAACTGACGGCGTAGGCCACCGAGTCCGACTGCGGCAGTCCCAGATAGCGTTCGGTGTAGAACGTGTCGTAGTCGCGCCAGTCCACCACCGGCGCGCCCGCGACCGCCGCCTTGTAGAAGTCGCCCGCGCGCTCCAGCGCCAGCACGCCGAAGTAGCCGCCGAACGACCAGCCCGTCACTCCCACCCGGTCGCCGTCCATTTCGGGGTAGCGCAGGCAGAGTTCGCGAATGCCCGCCACGTGGTCGGCCAGCGCCGGCCCGATCAGGTCGCCGCGGATCGCGCGCTCAAAGGTGCGCCCGCGCCCGGGCGTGCCGCGCCCGTCCACCGTGACCACGATGAAGCCCTGGTCGGCCAGGTGCTGCTCGAGCACGTAGCCGGTCGCGCGATGCACTACGCGGTTGGAGCGCGGGCCGCCGTACGCCCAGTCCACCACCGGGTAGCGCTTGCGCGGATCGAAGTCGCGCGGGCGCACGAGGAACGCGCGCAGCGAGTCGGCGGTGACCGTCGTCCACTCCACGCGCGGCTCGTACGCCGGCATCTCACCCACCGAGCGCACCTCGCACAACCGCTTGCCGCGCGCGTCCTCGACCACCCAGCGCAGCGGGCCGCGCACCGGCCGCAGCGCGCGCAGGCACACGCGCGCGCTCTCGCCCAGCGTGAGCGCGTCGCCGCCCGCCTCGGTGCCCACGCGCGAAGGCGCGCCCTTGCCGTCGAGCGGCACGCGCCAGGCGTGGTCCTCGAACGCATCGGTGGTGGCGTTCACGTACGCCATGCCCAGGGCGGCATGCACGTGCGACAGCTCCTTCACGCGCAGCCCCGGCGGCGTCAGGCGGCGGGCCAGCGCGCCGTCGGCCGCGCGCAACTCCAGCCACGGCCCGCTGTCGTCGCGCTCGGCCAGCCACAGGAAGCGCCCGTCGGGCAGGAACCGCGGCACGCTCTGCTCCAGGTGGATCCACTTGTCGTCGCGCTCGGTCAGAAGCGTGCGCGTCACGCCCGTGGCCGGGTCGCACGCGAGCAGCGCAAGGTCCTGCTGCAGCCGGTCCATGACCGTGATCGCGAGCGGACCGCCCTTGCTCCAGCGCACCGTGCACAGGTAGGGGAACTTCGCGCGGTCCCACTCGATCCAGCGTG
>JADLGX010000270.1 GCA_020849095.1 Candidatus Eiseniibacteriota bacterium | reverse complement strand
TCGGGAGGCTGGCGAATCACGCCCTCGCCCGCGTGCGTGAGTTCTTCGACCAGCGCCGGGCCGTCGGACTGCTGCGCCTCGCGCGATGCGCCTTCCATGAGCACCTTGCTGCGCCAGTGGAGCGAGCGGCGCAGGTGCGCCTCGGCTGCTGCTGCGTCGTCCAGCGCCGGCAGCGGCGGGTCTGCCGCCGGCGGCGGCGCGGAGAGGATCGTCGCGGCCGGGGGAGCGCTCGCCTGCGGCTCGGCAGCGGAAGTGGTTTCGGTGTTTCCGGCCGCCCCGCCGAAGAGGCGCTTGAAGAAGTTCGAGAACATGCGGATCTCCCAACGAGGGGCCATGGGGGGACCGGGCCCTCGTCGCGGGCGCCGGCCGGATGGTGTTCGACCACCCGAGTTTCGGAAGTCGCCGCCAATACATGAGAGGGCGCCCCGGATGGGATTCCGGGGCGCCCGCAAGTGACGGCAACTGGGTGGAGCGGCCTACGCGGTGACGGCCACCGCGAGGCTCGGCGACACCCGCTCGCGCTTGCGCTTGCCGCTCTCGCGCGGCGGCGTGGCGGCGGCCAGCGCCACCATGAGCGCCTTCTGCAGGTGCAGGCGGTTCTCCGCCTCGTCGAGCACGATGCTCTGCGGTCCGTCGATCACCTCGTCGGTCACCTCCTCGCCGCGGTGCGCGGGGAGGCAGTGCATGAACGAGGCGTCGCTCTTCGCCAGCGACATCAGCTGCGCGTCCACGGTGAATCCCGCGAACGCGATTCGCCGCCACTGCGCTTCGGCCTCCTGGCCCATGGACGTCCACGTGTCGGTGTAGATCACGTCGCAGTCCCGCACGGCTTCCTCGGGGTCGCGCACGCGGCGCACGCGCCCTTCGGTGCGGCGCTCGATCTCGAGGAACAGCCCCGCGTCGGGCTCGAAGCCGTCCGGCACGGCCACACGCAGGCGGAAGCCGAAGATCGTGGCCGCCTCGAGCCACGAGTGCAGCACGTTGTTGCCGTCGCCCACCCACGCCACCGTCATGTCGTCCAGGTTCCGGTCCTGGCGCCACAGCGTGTAGAGGTCGGCGAGGATCTGGCAGGGGTGCGAGTGGTCGGTGAGCGCGTTGATCACCGGAACGCTCGCGTGCTGCGCCAGCTTTTCGACCAGCGAGTGCGAAAACGTGCGCGCCACGATGATGTCGCACATGCCGCTCAGCACGTTGGCCACGTCGGCGACGCTCTCGCGCCCGTGCTCGCTCACCTCGACGGCGGTCAGGTCCACCGCGTCACCGCCCAGCTCGTGCATGCCGACGGTGACCGACACGCGCGTGCGCAGCGACGGCTTGTGAAAGACCAGCGCCGCGGTCTTGCCGGCGAGCGGCTTGGGCGCCTTGGCGGTGCCGCGCGCGGCGCGCAGCTTGTCCGCGTCGGCGAAGAGCTGCAGCACCCATTCGCGCTCGAGGCCGAGCAGTCCGACGAGATGGCGGGGGCTGGGGTTCACTTCGAAGTCCTCCTTCGTCACGAGATGATGGGCAGCGACGGCTCGGTGTGGGCCGCCTGCGGCATGGGCAGGGTGTAGGACCGGCGGGCGTTCTTCGCGGACTCGTCGCCGGCGCCGGGCACCAGGTCGAGCGCCACGGCGATCTCGTCGCAGGCGTGGCGGCGCGGGCACTTGACGCAGTCGGTCCAGACCTTGCGCGGCAGCGATTCGCGCTGCTCGATGGTGAAGCCGCAGTTCTGGAAGAACGCCACCTCGCGCGTGAGCGCGATGATGCGCGGCAGTCCCAGCGCGCGCGCGTCGGCCACCACGGCCGCCACGAGCTGCGCGCCGAGCCCCTTGCCGTGCGCGTCGGGGCGCACGGCGAGCGAGCGCACTTCGCCCAGGTCGTTCCACAGCAGGCGCAGCGCCGCGGTGGCGATCACCTCGCCGTCCAGTTCCGCGACCCAGAACTCGCGCACGCACTGGAACAGCTCGCTGACCGGGCGGGGCAGCAGGATGTTCTGCTCGACGTACTTGGACATGACGCCGGCGATGCCGGGCACGTCGGAGACGCGGGCGCGGCGCAATACGATGCCGTCGTTGCGGGCAGGCGCCTCCGGCGCCTGCGGCGCCTGCGGCGAACCGGCGTCAATGGCGTTCTGCGCGGCGCCCTCGGTGTGCGCGGCGCGCGCGCGCGCTGCGCTGGGCAGCGGCGCGGCGCTCTCTCGCCGTTCGCGCAGCGCTTCGCCCGGTCCCAGGCCCAGCCGCGCTTCGGCGTAGGCCAGCTGCTCGGCCACCGACCCGGGACCGGCGCCCGGCGAATGCGAGCGGCGCGCGAGCGCGGCCTCGAACGACAGCGTGCCCACTCGGTCATCGGTGAAGAGCGGATGAATGGCGGTGCGCGATTCCAGCGGCAGCGCGATCGGGTCCACGCCCGCGGCTTCGGCGGCGGCCCACAGCTGGCCCACGGCGCGATGCGCGTCGCGGAACGGCACGCCCTCGGCCACCATCGCGTCGGCCAGTTCCACGGCGAGCAGGTCGGGCGTCAGGCCGGCGGCGAGGCGGTCCCGGTTGGGAACGAGCGCGGCGATCGCCGGCGGCAGCGCTTCGAGCAGCGCCTCGACCTGGTCGCCCGTGTCGAACACCGCCGCTTTGTCCTCCTGCAGGTCCTTCTGGTACGAGATCGGCAGGCCCTTGAGCAGCACGGCCAGCTGCTGCGCGTTGGCCAGCAGGCGCGCGCTCTTTCCGCGCGCCAGTTCGAACAGGTCGGGATTGCGCTTCTGCGGCAGCAGGC
>JADLGX010000269.1 GCA_020849095.1 Candidatus Eiseniibacteriota bacterium | reverse complement strand
TCGCGCTGCGCGGGCATGTTCCGGGGCTGGATCGCGAAGCCCGAACCGCAGGCGCTGCTCGACGCCTCGTCGTTCTTCGACTTCCGGGTGGTGCACGGCTCGCTCGACCTGTCGCCGCTGCACGACATCATGCGTGGCGCCGCCGGCGAGCGCACGTTCCTCGCGCACCTCGCCAAGTGCGCGCTCACGTTCGAGCCGCCGCTCGGCGCGTTCCGCCACATTCGGCTCGAGCACGGCGGCGTGGACCTGAAGAAGGGCGGGCTCCTGCCCATCGTGGGGCTGGCCCGCGTGCTCGCGCTGGAGTGCGGCGCCGAAGCGCGCGGCACGCAGGACCGGCTCGCGGCCGCCGCCGCGTCGGGCGTGATCAGCGGCGAGGGCGCCGCCACCATGGCCGACGCGTTTCGCTTCGTGCTGCGGCTGCGGCTGCGCGACCAGCTGCAGTCCCTGCGTGCCGGGCGCGCGGCGGACAACGTGGCCCGGCTCGAGGGGCTCACGGCGCTCGAGCGCGGGCAGCTCAAGGACGTCTTCGTCGCCATCCGCGAAATGCAGGCCGCGCTGCGCCTGCGCTTCGCCACCGACCGGCTGGGCTGACGCCATGTTCTTCGCGAGGAAGTCCCCCGCTTGGGACGCGGTCACCTATTGGGCGCTCGACCTGGAAACGTCGGGGCTCGATCCCGCGCGCCACGAGATCCTCTCCGCCGGCATGGTGCCCGTCCGCGAGGGCGTCGTGCGCTGGGGCGAACGCTGGGAGTCGCTCGTGCGCCCGGAGGATCCCGGGGCCGTGTCTGCCGAGGGACTGCGCGCCCACCACATCCTGCCGGGCGAACTCGAGCACGCGCCGGCACTGGCCCAGGTGCTGCCCGAGATCGACCGCCGCCTGCAGGAAGGCGTGCCGCTGCTGCACTTCGGCGCGCTCGACCTGGGTTTCCTGCGCGCGGCGTACCGCGCGCACGGCATGCCGTGGCCGAAGCTGCGCGCCGTGGACACCGTCGAGCTGCTGCAGAAACTCGACCATCGCCGGCATCAACTCACCCCACATCCGACGCCGACTCGAACCGCACTGCCCGAAGCAAGGGAGGAACTCGGGCTGCCCGCCTACGCCAACCATCATGCGCTCACCGACGCACTCGCCACCGCGGAACTGTTCCTGGTGCTGCGTGCGCGTCTCAGCGCGCGAGCTGTCGCCGATCTCTATTAGGAGTGGGCGGCCGCGCCCACGACTCGCGAAGGAGGCACTCGTGCCGAAGAACGCGAAAGCCATTCTGCAATCGCCGGCCTTCCTGGCCCTGGTCCGGAAGAAGTGGCTGGTCTCGATCACGCTGACGATCGCCCTGTTCGTCGTGTACTACGGCTACATCCTGCTGATCGCCTACGACAAGAAGGCGCTGGCGCAGAAGGTGGGCGAGTACACGACGCTCGGGATCCCGCTGGGCGTGGGCGTGATCGTCCTGGCCTGGCTGCTCACCGCGGGCTACGTGGTGTGGGCGAACGGCTCGCATGACGCGGAAGTGAAGCGTCTTCGCGACCAGGTGCAGCCGTGAGCGCCCCGGCCGGTGCGTTCCTGATGAACCTGCTCGATGCCGCGGCGCCCGCGGCGGCGGCGGCCGGGGCCGCGACGAGCGCGGCCGTGTCGGCGGTCGAGACCTCGCTGGGCAAGCCCACGGCCTCCTCGATCGGGTTCTTCTTCGTCATCGTGGTGCTCACGCTGATCATCACGTGGTGGGCGGCGCGCCGTACGCGTTCGGCCAAGGAGTACTACGCCGCGGGGCGCAGCGTGAGCGGCTTCCAGAACGGTCTCGCGCTGGCGGGCGACTACATGAGCGCCGCCTCGTTCCTGGGCATCGCCGGACTCGTGGCCACCAAGGGCTACGACGGCATGATCTACGCCACGGGCTGGCTCGTGGGCTGGCCCGCCCTGATGTTCCTGGTGGCCGAGCCGTTGCGGAACCTGGGCAAGTACACGTTCGCCGACGTGGTGGCGTTCCGGCTCCAGCAGACGCCGGTGCGCATCGCCGCCGCCATCGGCGGCATCCTGACGGTGCTCGTCTACACCACCGCGCAGATGGTGGGAGCGGGCAATCTCATCCGGCTCATGTTCGGCATCTCGTTCGAGGTGGCGGTCGTGGCCGTCGGCGTGGTGATGCTCATGTACGTGCTGTTCGGCGGCATGATCGCGACCACGTGGGTGCAGATCATCAAGGCCGTGCTGCTGCTGCTGGGCGTCACGGTGCTGACGATGATGGTGCTGGCCCAGTTCCACTTCAATCCCGGCGAGCTCTACGGCGCCGTGGCCGCCAAGTACGGCCAGAGCGCGCTCGAGCCGGGCGGTCTCGTGAGCAACCCGCTCGATGCCATCTCGCTGGGGCTCGCGCTCATGTTCGGCGTGCTCGGGCTGCCGCACATCCTCATGCGGTTCTACACCGTTCCCGACGCCAAGCAGGCGCGCAAGAGCGTGCTCGTGGCCACGGGCTTCATCGGCTACTTCTACATCATCATTCCCATCGTCGGCTTCGGCGCCGCGGCGCTGCTGCCGGGACTCTCCGAGGGCGGGCTCGGGAGGGAGCTGATCACGTCGTTCGACAAGGGCGGCAACATGGCCGCGCCGCTGCTGGCCGAGCATCTGGGCGGCACGGCGTTCCTCGGGTTCATCGCGGCTGTGGCGTTCGCCACCATCCTCGCGGTCGTCGCCGGGCTCACGCTGGCCGGCGCCAGCTCGCTGTCGCACGACATCTACGTGAGCGTCATCAAGAAGGGCGAGGCCACCGAAGCGCAGCAGGTCGCCGTGGCCCGCACCGCGACGATCGTGTTCGGCTCCATCGCCGTTCTGCTGGGCATGGTGTTCAAGCAGCAGAACGTGGCGTTCATGGTGGGACTGGCGTTCGCGGTCGCCTGCAGCGCCAACTTCCCTTCGCTGCTGCTGTCCATCGTGTGGAAGCGCTTCACCACCGCCGGGGCCGTCTCGTCGATCCTGACGGGCGCCGTGCTCGCGCTCACGCTCATCATCATCGGCCCGACCGTGTGGGTGGACGTGCTCAAGCACGAGCAGGCCATCTTTCCGCTCAAGAACCCGGCGATCGTCTCGATGACGGCCGCTTTCCTCGTGGGCATCGTCGTGTCGCTGATGGCTCCCGAGAGGCGGGCGGAAGAACTCTTCGAGGACGAAAAGCTGCGCACCTATCTCGGCGTCGGCGCCGAGTAACGACGAAAGGATTTCGTCCCATGAATCGCACTCTCACCCTGGGGCTCGCCCTGGCCGCCCTGCTGGCGGCCGCTCCGGCGAGCGCCCAGTGGCAGATCAGCAGTCCCGACGGTGCCTCCAAGCTGACGCTCGGCGTCCTGGCCCAGCTGCAGGCCGAGGAGTTCCAGCCCATCGGGACGGAGGACTGGCAGCAGAACCTGTTCGCCCGCCGCTTCCGCATCGTGATCGGCGGCAAGGTCAACGACCGCGTGTCGCTGTTCGCGGACACCGACATGCCCAACCTGGGCAAGGGCGTGACGTCGGGCGCCGCGGTGGGCAACAAGGTGGACAACCTCATGCTGCTGCAGGATCTGGTCCTCACGTACACGGTGAGGTCGGAGTTCAAGGTGGACGCCGGCATGCTGCTGGTGCCCGCGTCGCACAACGGCCTGCAGTCCGCGGCGTCGCACCTGGCGCTCGACTACGGACCGTGGAGCTTCCTGCAGAGCGACTCCACGCGTTCCAAGGTGGGGCGGGACTACGGCGTGCTCGCCCGCGGCTACCTCGGTGACCGCCACGTGGAGTACCGGCTGGGAGTCCTGCAGGGCGCTCGCGGGGCGGACGCGCGGCGGCCGTTCCGGTCGGCGTATCGCATCGCGTACTACCCGTTCGACGCCGATACCGGGCTGTTCTACACCGGAACCACGCTGGGCAAGCGGCGGCTGTGGTCGGTGGGTTTCGGCGGCGACCACCAGCTGGACTACAACACTTGGAGCGCGGACGTGTTCGTGGATCAGCCCATCCCGGGCGGGGACGGCGTCACGTTCCAGGCCGACTTCACCCGCTACGACGGCGGCGTGACGTTCCCGGCGCTCGCGCGCCAGGACGTGCTGCTGTTCGAGGCGGGGTACTACTTCCACAAGGCCAAGGTCAGCCCGTTCGTGCAGTACTCGGTCCGCGACTTCGACCTCGCGAGTTCGAAGGACGAGACCAAGCTCGTCGCGGGGCTGGCGTACTGGGACAGCGGGCACAAGTTCAACCTGAAGGCGGCATACGCGGTGCTCGGCCGCGACGGCGCCACCGACGGCAAGCAGGCCGTGCTGCAGGCGCAACTGTTCGCCTTCTAGACCCCCGGCATGCGTGACAGGACGGCCCGGCGGCGCCAGACGCGCCGCCGGGCCGTCCCATGAACGCCGGGTATCGTCAGCGCCAGCCGTGCCCCAGGAAGCTCTTGCGGATGAGCTTGCCCAGCGCCGACATCTCGGCGCCGAGTTCGGCCCGCTTGTCCACGATCGCCTGGTCGCTGCCCGCGTCACGCGACAGCATGGCGGCGGCGCGCTCCTTGAGCGGCAGGCCCTTGTCCTTGTCGCCCAGCTGCGAGAGCAGCGCATGGATGCGCCGCGCCCGGCGAAGCGCCTCGGCGATGCGCTGCTGCGCCAGTTCCACCGGCACCACGCCCTGCTGCGCGTCCTGGAGCAGCTTGCACTCGAACGTGCGGCAGCACTTGGGACGGTGCGCGTAGACGCTGCAGGTGGTGCCCTTCAGCGCGGTGCACGGCTGCTGAAGCATGGCGCGGCCGCCTTCGCCGTTGTCGTCCTCGATGTTCAGCCCGAGCACTTCCATCTGGATGGCTTCGGCCCAGCCGGACAACTCGACTTCGCCGAAGAGCGTTCCGTCACAGCAGAGTCCGCAGCGCGTGCAGAGCGTGTCCGTCAGGGTGGGTGCCATGCGCGCAAGATGCGGGATTCGGCGGCAAATGGCGAGCCGCGACTACCGGTGGTGCGACTTGAGCGTTCCCCACGAGCGCGACCGCACGGGAGTGGGGCTCGTCAGCTCGCAGAACGCGATGTCGTCGTAGCCCACGTTGGGATCGGGAAAGCCGTCGAAGCGCAGCGTGACCTTGACGATGCCGAAGCCCGCCACGGCCATGACGGTGTTGCCCGGAGGGCCCGCCTGCGAGATGCAGGCGTCGCCGCCCGGAAGGTCCTCGCCACCGGTGACGATCAGCTGCGTCACGTTCACGACCGCGTTGCTCGCGTCGTAGCCGGTGAGCGTCACCGTGTGCGTGGCGCCGCCGTACGGAAAGTAGTCGCCGAAGTCGAGGATGCGGATGCCGAAGCAGCCCACGGTCACGCCGGGCGCGAACGCGAAGTCGTAGTCGAGCACGCAGTTCGGTTCGTCGGCGAAGCCGCGCGTGCCGCTCAGGCAGCCGTTGGTGCCGCCGGTGAGCGTGGAGTAGGCGTCGAAGGGAAAGGAGTTGCCCTCTTCGATTCCGGCCGCGCTTCCCGCCGCGCAGGAGGGGCCGAGCGTCCACGGCACGCTGGAAATGCGCAGGTCGGGATGCACCGCGCCGAGTCCCTCGACCGAGGCGCCGGGCGCGACGGCCTCGAAGTTCACGAAGCGGAACACGGAGGGGCAGCCGGCGGGCGCGCACACCGCGGCACGCGCGGAGGCGGGAGCGGACAGCGCGAGCGCGAGCATCAGCACGGGCAGCAGCGGGCGGGCGGAGCGGGGCAGTCGCGGCATGAGGGAAACTCCGGTTCGAGAGGGAAGGGAGCGCGCGGCCTGCGCGCCCCCCCGCATTCGGACTGCTGGAATCAACGCAGCACGACGAGACGCTGCGTGTACTGCCGTTCGCCCGCGACCAGCCGGGCAAAGTAGACGCCGGCGCCGGGCAGCGTGCCGCCGTCGGCTCGCGTGAATGCCGCGTCGTGCACGCCGGCGGAATACTCGCCGTCGGCGAGCGTCGCCACGAGCCGTCCGGCCAGGTCGTGCACGGTGAGCCGCGCGCGCTGCGAGGCGGGCAGCGCGAACCGCAGCCGCGCCGTGCCGCGCGAGGGATTGCCGCTCGTCAGCGACAGCGAGACCGACGAGGGGCGAGGGTCTCCCACCGCCAGCGGCTCGCACGTTCCGGTCTCGAGGCCCAGCGCGTAGAAGGGCGGCTCGCTGAGTCCGTCGAAGAACAGGTTGTCGATCCACCAGCCCGGGCCGCCGACTCCGGCGTCGGCCGCGTGCCGGAAGCGGACGCGGACGGTCTGTCCGGCGTACGCATTCGCCAGGTTGACGGTCGTGCTCACGTTGGAGGGGTAGCCCACGTTCGTCTGCACCCATGCGGAGCGCCCGCTCAGCGGGTTGCCGCTGCCGCTGAACAGCGTGCCGTTGTAGGCGGTGGAGGCGAGGCCGCCGATGTCCGTCCAGCTGGTCCCGCCGTCGTTCGACAGCTCGACCACGCCGCCGTCGTAGTTGGCGCCGGAGTCGAACTCGAACGACCAGCGGTGCTGGAACGTGAACGAGAAGGGCGTGCTGGGGCTCACCGAGAGCGGTGGCGAGGTCAGCGTGAGGTCGGCAATGCCGCCCGCGTCGTTGACGTGATAGGCGTGCGAGCCGGGCGCCACCTCGACACGGCCCCAGGGCTCGCCGCTGCCGCCGGGCGCCGAGCCGTAGGTCCACGTGGTGTGGTGGGTTTCGGCCAGGTCACTGGTGGAGAGCTCCTCGTCCAGGTGCACGTAGTCGGTCAGGGTGGCCACGCGCGGGCCGGGCACGAGCAGGGCGGGATCGTCCACCGCGAAGCTGAACTCGACCAGTTCGCCGGGCACGGCGCCCGTGAGGTCCACCGGCAGCGACACGGTCGCGCTGGTGTAGGGCGTGGTGGCGGGCGCGCCGAACACGTTGCCCGCCGGGAACGTCACGCCCGGATGCGTCGACGTCACGGTGACCGAAGTTCCGGACAGCGTCGCGACGCCCGTGTTGACGAACGACACGCTCAGCGTGCCGCGCTCGCCGTTGTCCAGGTAGGAGTCGTCGTCGCAGGTGTGCAGGTCGTCGGTCAGCGAAGACGACGCGAGCGTCAGGTCGGAGCCGACCGCGAAGCTCTCGACGACGCCCGAGTGGTCGCTCGAGGTGCGCGGCGGCGCCACGGCGCCGGTGCCCAGGCCGCGCTTGGCGAACGCCTGCGCCATCAGCGCGAAGTCCGCGGGGTCGTTGGCCAGCGCCGCCGCGAGGATGGCGTCACGCGCTTCGACGAGCGTCGGGGAGTTGGGCGTCAGCTTGAGCCCGCCGATCAGGTACAGCTTCATGCGGCTCTGCGCCTGGTCGAACGTGAGGCGCGGCGAGTCGGCGATGAGCGCGGCGTAGCACTCCCACAGCATCGAGCACCACACCTCGCCGGTGCGGTGCACCTCGGCGTTGGTCGCGCCGGTGGGATC
>JADLGX010000268.1 GCA_020849095.1 Candidatus Eiseniibacteriota bacterium | reverse complement strand
CGGCGTCCACGGCCTTCGGGCGCGCGCAGGATTCGGCCGAAAAAGTGCGCCTTCACAGACGCCCCCCGCGACGATCAAACCACGCGAACGGTCAGCTCGTCACGATGCGGTCGGCGGGACGGGTACTCCCATGGGGAGAGCTCGCGTTTGGCAGCCAGGAGCGAGATGAAGGTCGCAGTCACAATCTCCCCGCGGGGCTACGACGTCGTGCTCTTCGACCGGGCGCATGAGATCAAGACCGGACGGTCGATCTAGTGCAGCGCGTCTCAACGGGTATCGAAGTCAGGGGCGAAGTCCTTCATCTCGCGCCGGAATTGCCGCAGGAGGACGCGGCTACAACAACTACGAAACAACGAAAGAGGCATGCCCATGAATAGTGCGATTACATCCACGACCAAAGACCCTGTGTGCGGAATGACCGTGGACCCAGCGACGGCTCTCCACGCCGAGCGCGATGGGAAGACGTTCTACTTCTGCCGCGAGCACTGTCGGGAAAAGTTCTTGTCCGCACCCGCCGGTGCCAAGCCGGAGGTCAAGTCTGGAGGCTGCTGCTGTAGCTAAGAACGCGGAGACGATGGTGCGATTGTCGGCGTCACGCCGGGCAGTCCGTGCCAGTCGCGCGACCGAGAGCGCATGGCCGCGCGCCCGGCAGGCTGCGCTCTCGGGACGAAGAGGAACGTGGAACCCATGAAGACCAACACACTCACGCCGGAGCTGCTCGACGCGATCGACGCCTACTGGCGCGCCGCCAACTACCTATCGGTGGGCCAGATCTACCTCTTCGACAATCCGCTGCTCAAGAGGCCGCTGACGCTCGCCGACGTGAAGCACATGCTGCTCGGACACTGGGGCACGACCCCCGGGCAGAACTTCATCTACGTGCACTTGAATCGGGTCATCAAGAAGTACGACCTCGACATGATCTACGTCTCGGGGCCTGGGCACGGCGGTCCAGCCGTCGTGGCCAACACGTACCTCGAGGGCACGTACAGCGAGATCTATCCGGACATCAGTCGGGATGAGGCCGGGCTGCAGAGGCTCTTTCTTCAGTTCTCCTTTCCCGGAGGCATTCCCAGCCACGCCTCGCCGGAGTGCCCCGGCTCGATCCACGAAGGCGGTGAGCTCGGCTATTCGCTCAGCCATTCCTTCGGGGCCGTGTTCGACAACCCCGACCTCGTCGTCGCCTGCGTCGTCGGTGACGGCGAGGCGGAGACGGGACCGCTCGCCACGGCATGGCATTCCAACAAGTTTCTCAACCCCGCGTCCGACGGCGCCGTGCTGCCGATCCTGCACCTCAACGGCTACAAGATCGCCAACCCGACGATCCTCGCGCGCATCACTCGAGAGGAGTTGGAGCAGCTCTTCCGCGGCTACGGCTGGACACCCCTCTTCGTCGAGGGAGACGAACCCGAGCTCATGCACGAGGCGATGGCCAGGGCGCTCGACACCGCCGTCGAGCACATCAAGGCAATCCAAGAGGACGCCCGCGTTCGCGGCAACCTCAGCCGTCCGCGCTGGCCGATGATCATCCTCAACTCACCCAAGGGCTGGACGGGGCCCAAGGTGGTTGATGGTTTGCAGGTGGAAGGCACCTTCCGGGCGCATCAGGTTCCGCTCCACCCACGAGCCCATCCCGAGCACCTCGAGCTGCTCGACGCTTGGCTGCGGAGCTACCGGCCAAAGGAGCTCTTCGATGAGCGGGGTCGCCTGAAGTCAGAGCTGGCCGAGCTCGCGCCCAAGGGGCATCGACGCATGGGCGCCAATCCGCACGCCAACGGCGGCGTGCTGCTTCAGGAACTGCGGATGCCGGATTTTCGCAAGTACGCGGCCGACGTGCCCACGGCCGGCGTGAACGGCATCGGCGACACGCGTGTGCTCGGGCCTTTCCTGCGCGACGTGGCGAAGCTCAACAGGGAGCAGCGAAACTTCCGGGTCTTCGGACCAGACGAGACGGTCTCCAACGGTCTCGGAGCCGTCTTCGAGGCGACCAACCGCCAATGGGACGCCGCGACCCTGCCAAACGATGAGTTTCTCGCGCCGACCGGACGCGTGCTGGACTCGATGCTCAGCGAGCACCAATGCGAGGGCTGGCTCGAGGGCTACCTGCTCACCGGGCGGCATGGCGTCTTCAACTCCTACGAGGCGTTCATCCACATCGTCGATTCGATGTTCAACCAGCACGCCAAGTGGTTGAAGGTCACGGCGCATCTGCCGTGGCGCCGCAAGATCGCCTCGCTGAACTACCTACTGGCCTCGCATGTCTGGCGTCAGGATCACAACGGCTTCACCCACCAAGACCCCGGCTTCGTCGACCTCGTCGTGAACAAGAAGGCGGAGGTAGTGCGAGCCTACTTTCCGCCGGACGCCAACTGTCTGCTCTCGGTGATGGACCACTGCCTGCGCAGCCGCCACTACGTGAACCTCGTGATCGCGGGCAAGCACCCGGCCCCGCAGTGGCTGACGATGGATGCCGCCATCAAGCACTGCACGGCGGGCATCGGTGTCTGGCAGTGGGCATCGAACGACGAAGGCGCTCTACCCGACGTGGTCATGGTCTGCTGCGGCGACGTGCCCACGCTGGAGACGCTCGCCGCCGTCTCCATCATGCGCGAGCACCTCCCCGACCTGAAAGTCCGCGTGGTCAACGTCGTCGACCTCATGAGGCTACAGCCGCAGTCCGAGCACCCGCACGGGCTCAGCGACACCGACTTCGACGAGCTCTTCACCAAGGACAGGCCGGTCATCTTCGCCTTCCACGCCTATCCGTGGTTGATCCACCGCCTCACCTACCGCCGCACCAACCACGAGAACATCCACGTCCGCGGCTACAAAGAGGAGGGCACCATCACCACGCCCTTCGACATGACAGTGCTGAACGACATGGACCGCTTCCATCTCGTAACGGACGTCATTGACCGCGTGCCGCAAACCGGCGCCAGGGGCATCGCCCTGAAGCAGCAACTCAAGGACAAGCGGGTCGAGCACAAGCGATACATCAACAAATACGGGCAGGACATGCCGGAAATCCGCGACTGGCGCTGGGACTCAGGTTGGGCCGCAGGCGGCGGAGCGACGGAATGAAGAAGCTCATTATTTTCGACCTGGACGGCACGCTTGCTGAAAGCAAAGCATCTCTCGATGCCGAGATGGCCACGCTACTCGGTGCTCTGCTG
>JADLGX010000267.1 GCA_020849095.1 Candidatus Eiseniibacteriota bacterium | reverse complement strand
GGCGACCGCATCTTCCGCATGTGCTTCCTCGACGACTTCCAGGGCCTCACCATGGCGCGGTTCGCGCTGACCAACCTGGGGCTCAAGCGCGTCGCCATCCTCAAGGACGTCAAGAGCGACTACTCGGTCGGGCTGGCGCAGTACTTCTCCGACGCCTTCAAGGCGGGCGGCGGCGTCATCGCGGTGGAGCAGGCGTACACGGCGGGCGACCAGGACTTCTCGGCGCAGCTCACGGCGATCAAGTCCAAGAACCCGGACGCCATCTTCATTCCCGGCTACTACACCGAGGTGGGGCTCATCGCGCGCAAGGCGCGTGAACTGGGCATCACGGTGCCGCTGCTGGGCGGCGACGGCTGGGAATCCGAGAAGCTCATCGAGATCGGGCAGGATGCGATCAACGGCGCGTACTACTCCAATCACTGGGCGCTCGACATGCCCGACACGCTGCTGCAGGGCTTCCTCACCAAGTACCGCGCCAAGTTCAACGGCGCCGATCCCGACGCCATCGCCGGGCTCGCGTACGACGCGGCCCAGGTGATCTTCGCCTCCATGCAGAAGATGGCCGCCGAAGAGCCGGCCGTGTTCGCGGGACTGGGCTCCAGCAAGGCCGGCACGCCGGAGCGCAAGGCGGCGCTCGACCGGCTGCGCGACCTGATCGCCGCCACGCAGAACTACGCCGGCGTCACGGGCACCATTTCGCTCGACGCCAACCGCAACGCGTCCAAGCCCGCGGTCGTCATCGAGATCAAGGGCGGCAAGAAGGTCTTCAACACGTCCATCCAACCGTAGTGCAGGAAACTCGCCGCGAACGCCGGCCGGCCCTCGCCGGCCGGCGTTTCGCCGGAACCCGTTGAGGCCATGAGCACATTCCTGCAGCAGCTGGTGAACGGCGTCACCTGGGGCAGCGTGTACGCCCTGATCGCGCTGGGCTACACGATGGTCTATGGCATCCTGCGCCTGATCAACTTCGCGCACGGTGACATCTACATGCTGGGCGCCTTCATCGGCCTCTACGCCTCGCGCTGGTTCAACGCCGCGAAGGACCCGAGCCCGGTCAAGGCGCTGCTCGTGCTGCTGACCAGCATGCTGCTGTCGGCCCTCATCGGCATGATCATCGAGCGGCTGGCCTACAAGCCGGTGCGCAAGTCGCCGCGGCTGTCGGCGCTCATCACCGCCATCGGCGTGTCGCTGCTGCTCGAGAACGGCGGCGCGCTGGTCTTTGGCGAGGACCAGAAATTCTTTCCCCAGCTGATCCCGCAGAAGACCATCGCGCTCATGGCGGGCGTCTCGATCAGCAACCAGCAGCTGATCGTGCTGGTGGTGTCCATCGTGCTCATGTTCGGCCTGCGCATGTTCGTGCTGCACACGCGCACGGGCAAGGCCATGCAGGCGGTCTCGCACAGCCACATGGCGGCGTCGCTCATGGGCATCTCGGTGGACCGCATCATCACGTTCACGTTCATGATCGGCTCTTCGCTGGCCGCCGCCGCCGGAGTGCTGGTGGCGCTGCAAAGTCCGAAAATCGAGCCGTACATGGGCATCATGCCTGGCCTGAAGGCCTTCGTGGCCGCGGTGCTCGGCGGCATCGGCAACATTCCCGGCGCCGTTGTCGGCGGGCTCGTCATGGGCATCGCCGAGGTCATGGTGACGGGCTACCTGTCGCCCACCTATCGCGACGCCATCGCGTTCGTGCTGCTCATCGTCATCCTGCTCGTGCGCCCGGCCGGCATCTTCGGCAAGGCCGTGACGGAGAAGGTCTGACGTGAAGCGCTTCCTGGCCCCGGCGATCACCCTGGTCGCGCTGCTCGCGCTCAACCAGTCGCTGCCGCGCTTCCTGAACCCGTACTACTTCCAGGTGCTCATCCTGGTGGGCATCAACATCACGCTCGCGGTGTCGCTCAACCTGGTCAACGGCTTCACGGGCCAGTTCTCGATCGGCCATGCCGGCTTCATGGCGGCCGGCGCGTACGGCTCGGCCATGTTCACCATGACGTTCGGCCAGAAGATCGCCGCGGCCATGATCGCCGCGCACCTGCCGCCGGTGGTGGCGCAGGGGGCGATGCTGCTGGCCAGCCTCCTGCTCGGCGGCGGGCTCGCCGCGATCTTCGGCTACCTCGTCGGGCTGCCGAGCCTGCGCCTGCGCGGCGACTACCTGGCCATCGTCACGCTGGGTTTCGGCGAAATCATCCGCGTGATCATCCTCAATGTGGACGCCGTGGGCGGCGCGCGCGGGCTGCCGGGCATTCCGCAGTGGGCCAACTTCTTCTGGGTGTTCCTGGTCGCGGCCATCGTGATCGGGCTGGCGGTCAACCTGGCCAACAGCACGCACGGGCGCGCGCTGTTCGCCATCCGCGACGACGAGATCGCCGCCGAGGCGCTGGGCGTGGACACCACGGCCTACAAGGTGACGGCGTTCGTGCTGGGATCGTTCTTCGCCGGCGTGGCGGGCGGTCTCTTTGCCCACTACCTGTCGTACCTCAACCCGAGCACGTTCACGTTCCTCAAGAGCATCGAGGTGATCGCGATGGTCGTGCTGGGCGGCATGGGCAGCATCACGGGCTCGGTGCTGGCCGCCATCGTGCTCACGCTGCTGCCCGAGGCGCTGCGCGCGGTGAAGGACTACCGCATGGTGCTCTACGCGCTCATGCTGATCATCCTCATGATCACCCGGCCGCAGGGGCTCATGGGCACGCGCGAACTGTCGTGGGCGCTTTTCGGCGGTCGCCGGCGTGGCGGCTCGAAATGAGCGCGCCGCTGCTGCACCTGGAAAAGGTCACCATGCAGTTCGGCGGGCTCAAGGCCGTCTGCGATTTCGAGCTGGCCATCCGGCCCGGCGAGCTGGTGGGGCTGATCGGTCCCAACGGCGCCGGGAAGACCACGGTCTTCAACGTCATCACGGGCGTGTACACGCCGACCCGCGGCCGCGTCATGCTCGACGGCGCGCAGGTGTCGGGGCTCAAGGCCAATCGCATCGCCTGCCGCGGCGTGACGCGCACGTTCCAGAACATCCGGCTGTTCCCTCGCCTCACGTGCCTGGACAACGTGGCCGTGGCGGCGCACCAGCACCGCAAGGCGGGACTGGCATCGGCGCTGTTCGGGACGAACGCGTTCCAGCGCGACGAGGCCCTGTTGCGCGCGCAGTCGCTGGAGATGCTGCAGGTGCTGGGGCTGGGCGACTACGCCGACGCCATGGCGACCGAACTGGCCTACGGCCAGCAGCGCCGGCTCGAGATCGCGCGCGCGCTGGCCGGCCGCCCCAAGCTGCTGCTGCTCGACGAGCCCGCCGCCGGGCTCAATCCGCAGGAGAGCGAAGAGCTGATGCGGCTCATCACCGAGATCCGCCGCCGCTTCTCGCTCACCATCCTGCTCATCGAGCACGACATGAAGGTGGTCATGGGCATCTGCGAGCGCATCGCCGTGCTCGACTACGGGCTCATGATCGCCGAGGGCAGCCCCTCCGAGATCCGCAGCAACCCCAAGGTCATCGAGGCTTACCTCGGTGAGGATACGGCGCACGCATGAGCCAGCTGAGCGTCGAGAACCTGGACGTCTACTACGGCGCGGTGCACGCGCTGAAGGGTGTTTCCGTGCACGCCGAGGCGGGTGAGATCGTCACGCTGATCGGCGCCAACGGCGCGGGCAAGACCACGCTGCTGCGCACCATCTCGGGGCTCGTGCCCGCGAAGAGCGGCCGCGTGATGTTCGAGGGCCGCGACATCACCCGCGTGCCGGCGCACGAGATCGTGGCGCTGGGGCTGAGCCAGTCGCCCGAAGGTCGCATGGTGTTCGCCAACCTGTCCGTGGAGGACAACCTCGAGATGGGCGCCTACATCCGCAAGGACAAGGCGGGCATTCGCGAGGACCGCGACGCCATGTACCAGTTGTTCCCGCGCCTGCTCGAGCGCCGCAAGCAGCTCTCGGGCACGCTGTCGGGCGGGGAGCAGCAGATGCTGGCCATCGCGCGCGCGCTCATGTCGCGCCCGCGCGTGGTGCTGCTGGACGAGCCGTCGCTGGGCATCGCGCCGCTGCTGGTGCGCGACATCTTCAAGAACATCGTCGAGATCAACCGCCGCGGGGTGACCGTGCTGCTCGTGGAGCAGAACGCGCACATGGCGCTCTCCATTGCCCGGCGCGGCTACGTGCTCGAGACCGGCAAGGTGGTACTCGAGGACGAGGCGGCGAAGCTGGCCGCCAACGACGAAGTGCGAAAGGCCTACCTGGGCGGCTGACGCCCCGCCGCCGCGCCGCGGCCCCGCCGCGCTGCGCGAGATTTCCCTCCGCGCCGCGCCTTCCGGGGAATCGCACCCACGCCGCGCGCCGCCGCGCCCCGGTGTACCCGCGAATCGCCGCTGTTTTCGCGGTTCGCCGCCGCGGCGATTCCGGCACCGCGCTTGCCATGTGTATCCGGTGACCCCTCACGACAGGGCCGGCGCGAAAGCTCCGGCCGTGTGAGTGGCGCGGACGCCGGACGGAGCGCGAAAGCGCGCTTCGACCCCCGAGCTCCCGAGGTGCCCTGACCGGCACCCGGGAATCTCCCGGCGCCGCGCCCGAAGTGGACGCCGCGCGTTCTTCCCGCGCGGCCCGTCGCGAGCGTCGCCCCGTCCCCTCGGCGGGGTGCGCCGCGGCAATGCGCCCGAGCGCGCCCTTCGTCGCGGCAGGCGGAAAGCTCTGGTAGCTTGCCGCGCATGCCCAAGCCCGCGCCGCGCGCCCTGCGCGCCCTGCCCGCCGTGGAAACGCTGCTTCAGCACGAGGCGCTCGCCTCCGCGCTCGCGGCGCTGCCGCGTTCGCTGGTGGTGGGCGCGGTGCGTGCCACGCTGGCCGACGCCCGCGCCGCGCTCGCCGCGCACAAGGGCGCCACGCCGCCCGCGGTGGACGCGCTCGCCGCCGCCGCGGCCGTGCGAGCGCAGCGGGACGCCACGCCGCAGCTGGTGCGCGTGATCAACGGCACGGGCATCGTGTTGCACACCAACCTGGGACGCGCGCCGCTGGCCGAGAGCGCGCGCCGCGCGGTGGCCGACGTGGCCGCCGGCTACAGCTCGCTCGAATACGACCTGGCCTCGGGCAAGCGCGGCCATCGCGGCGACGGCGTCGCGCGCGCGCTCACGCGGCTGACCGGCGCCGAGGGGGCCGTGGTGGTCAACAACGGCGCCGCCGCCATCCTGCTGGCGCTGTCCGCGCTGGCGTCGGGCCGCAAGGTGATCGTCTCGCGAGGAGAACTGGTGGAAATCGGGGGCGCGTTCCGCGTGCCCGAGATCATGGAAAAGAGCGGCGCCACGCTGGTGGAGGTGGGCGCCACCAACCGCACCCACCTGCGCGACTACGAGAAGGCGCTCGACAAGCACGACGACGTCGCCGCCATCCTGCGCGTGCACCCGAGCAACTTTCGCATCGAGGGATTCACCGCGCGGCCGTCGCTTCCCGAGTTGTCGAAGCTCGCGCGCAGGCATCGCGTGGCGCTCATCGAGGACCTGGGCAGCGGCGCGCTGGTGGACCTGTCCGAGTTTGGGCTCGAGCGCGAACCCACCGTGGGCGACAGCCTCGCCGCGGGCGCCGACGTGGTGACCTGCTCGGGCGACAAGCTGCTGGGCGGGGCGCAGGCCGGGCTGGTGCTGGGCGCGAAGAAGCATCTGGCGCGGATCGCCAAGGACCCGCTCGCGCGCGCCATGCGCGCCGACAAGCTGGCGCTGGCCGCGCTCGAGGCCACGCTCGCGCTGTATGCCGACCCCGCGCGCGCGAAGCGCGAGGTGCCGGTGCTGGTCGCGCTGAACGTGAGCGAGGAGGCGCTGCGCGAGCGCGCCGAGCGGCTGGCGAACGAGCTGTGCGCGCGCGTCGAAGGGCTCACCACGCGCATCGGCGTGGGCAGCGGCGAGGTGGGCGGCGGCTCGCTGCCGCGCACGCAGCTGAAGGGCCCGGTCGTGGAACTGGCGCACGCCGCGCACTCGGCCGCCGAACTCGAGCGCCGCGCGCGCACGGCCGTGCCGCCCGTGATCGGCACCGTGAAGGCCAACCGGTTCCGGCTCGACCCGCGCACGCTCACCGAGAGCGAGGTGGGAATGGCGGCGACGGCGCTGGCCAAGGTGTGGAACGCGTGACCTCCGGGGGGCGCGTGGTGCCGACCGAGGCGGGTCCCCTGACGCTCGCGCACGTCTCGCGCGAGACGCTCGAGGCGCTGGCGCT
>JADLGX010000266.1 GCA_020849095.1 Candidatus Eiseniibacteriota bacterium | reverse complement strand
GGATGATGGCGCGCCCCCCCGGTCGCGTGATCCGAGGACTTTCGATTCGCCGGCGCACGCCCCTTCGGACGCCGGATGCCCGGAGTTTCGCGCGACGTTCGACGCTGGACGGCCCCGATGGAGGGCCGCGCCCGCCGAGTCCGAAGGGACGCCTGCTTGGTCATCCTCGATCGCCCACAACGAACGATCGTGCTCGGCTCGCTCCTCGCGGCGGGATTCATCGCGACCGCGGCCTGGTTGGGTTTTCGTGAGATCGAGCAAAGCTATCGCGCGCAGCTCGCCGTAACGCTCGGCTCCGTGCTGTCGTCCACGCAGCAGGCCGCGCGCACGTGGGCGATGGAAGAGAAGGCCGAAGCGCTCGCCTGGGCGCAGTCTCCCGAAGTGCTTCGCCACTCCCGCCAGCTCCTGAGCGGCACAGCTGGTCGCGAGCCGCTGCTCGCCGACGGTTCGCGGCGCGCGCTGGTGCGCAGCCTCGAGGGCGCCGACCACACGCGCGGCCATCGCGGCCACGCGGTCATCGGACGGGACAGCGTCATCGTGTCGTCCACGCGGCCCGGTGAAATCGGCAGCGCGTCGGCACTGGCCGGCCGAACCGGAGTTCTGGACAGCATCTGGAACGGGCACTCCGTGCTGAGCGTTCCCGACAAGGGCGACACGAAACCCGGGAACACCGAGGGCACCGTGTCGATCGCTCCGCTGCGCGGCGCCGACGGCCGGGTGATCGGCGCGCTCGCGCTGCGCCTCGACCCCAAGCACTACTTCTCGGACCTCTTTCATCCCGGCAGCGTCGCGCCCACCGCGCGCGCGTTCGCGTTCGACCGTGACGGGTTCCGGCTGAGCACCGGGCACAAGGGAGCGCCGCAGGCCGGCGCTCATCCGTCGGCCCCGAAATGGCGCACACCGCCCGCGGCGCCGACGGCGCTGCCCGCCGGTGCCCGGCGACTGACGGCCGAGATGCCGGAGGGGGCACAGCTCGACCTCGAGGGTTACGACAACGCCGAGGGCCGGCGCGTCATCGGCGCCCGCGTGTGGGACGAAACACTCGGCTTCGGAATCGCCGTGGAGATGGATGCGGCCGACGCCTATGCCTCGCTGACGCTGACCGGCCGAATCTTCACCGCGCTGAGCGTGCTGGGCATGCTTCTCGTCGTAGCCGTCATCCTGAACCAGCGCCGCTTCAAACAGCTCGAGATCCTCCTCGACGGCATTCCCCTCGGCCTGCTGATCGTGGACCAGCGCGGTGTCATCCGGCGCGCCAATCCCAGCGCGAACGAGCTCTTCGGCTACTCCCCCGGCCGCCTGGCGGGACACGGGCTCGGCAACCTGCTGCCCGAAGGCCAGAGCGAATCGCACGAAAAGTTGCGTGCGGCTTACATGCTCCAGCCCGGCCCCCGGCGCATGGGAACGGGCCGGCTAGTGCAGGGTCGCCGGTCGAATGGCGAAGTGCTGAATCTCGAGGTGGCGCTCTCGCCGGTGCGGATCGCCGGCGAGCCGTTCGTTCTCGTGATGGCCTGGGACATCCGCGAGCGGCTCGCTCTCGAGCGCGAACTCCGGGGGCGCACCGAGGACCTCGCGCGCTCCAACCGCGATCTGGAACAGTTCGCCTACGTGGCCTCGCACGACCTGCGGGCGCCACTTCGCGGCATCGCGCACCTGGCGGACTGGATCGAGGAAGAACTCTCTCCGCAGGCGGGGTCCGAGTCCGTCCACTACCTGAACCTGATGCGCAGCCGCGTGAAGCGCATGGACGGCCTGCTCAGTTCGCTGCTCGAGTACGCCCGCGCGTCGCGCGACGAGAACCGTGCCGAGCCCATCCACGTCGCGAAGTTCGTGGAGGACCTCGCGGGGCTACTCGACTGGCCTGCCGGCTTCACCCTCGCCGTCCGGGGTGATCCGCCCACGCTGCTGACCGACGGCGCCGCGCTCCAGCAGGTGCTCATGAACGTGCTCAGCAACGCGGTCAAGCACCACGACCGCCCGCAGGGCTCGGTGACGGTGTCATGGCACGACGCCGATGACGCTCACGAGTTCGAGGTCGCCGATGACGGCCCCGGTATTCCGCCCGGGATGCACGCCAAGGCGTTCGAGATGTTCCAGACGTTGCGGCCGCGCGACGAAGTCGAGGGAAGCGGCATGGGGCTGGCGCTCGTCAAGCTGATCACCGAACGGCGAGGCGGCTGGGTGGCGATCGAAGCGAACGAACCACGCGGAACGAAGATCCGGATTCACTGGCCCAAGATCGAGACGAGGAGCCCCGACTCATGACCATGAAATCCCTTCATCTTCTGCTGGTCGAGGACGACATGGTCGACCTCATGGCCATGCAGCGCGGACTGCGCGAACTGCGGCTGGCCAACCCGATCACCGTGGCGCACGACGGCATCGAGGCGCTCGAAGTGCTCCGGGGTGAGAACGGCCGGGAGAAACTCGCGCGCCCGTTCGTGATCCTGCTCGACCTCAAGATGCCGCGCATGGACGGCCTGGAGTTCCTGGCGGCGCTGCGCGCCGACGAGGAGCTTCGCGACTCCGTCGTGTTCGTGCTGACCACGTCGCGCCACGACGAGGACATCGCCGCCGCATACCGCCAGAACATCGCGGGCTACATCCTCAAGGGAACGATCGGCGAGCAGTTCGTCAACCTCGTGACCCTGCTCGACGCCTACTGGCGGCTGGTCGAACTTCCCTGAGGCTCAGGCCGCGGCCTTGAGCAGCACCTCGAACTCCGCCGAAGGCAGCGCCCTCGCCAGCAGGTAGCCCTGCAGGCGATCGGCGCCGTGCCGGCGGGCCATGCCCGCCTGCTCGGTGGTCTCCACGCCCTCGACCACCGTCTCCAGGTTGATGTTCCGGGCCATCGAGATGACCGAACGGAACAGGTTCTCCTCGCGGCGCTCCAGGCTGGCCCCGTGCAGGAACGACTTCTCGATCTTGAGCACGTGTATCGGGAACAGGCGCAGGTGCGAAAGCGACGAGAAGCCCGTGCCGAAGTCGTCGAGCGCGATGCGCACGCCGCGGCTCGAGAGCCGGTCGAGGATTCCGGACGCATAGCCCGTCGTTCCGACGATGGCGTTCTCGGTGACCTCCACTTCGAGCGAAGTGCCGGGAAGGCCGCTGCGCTCGAGCGCGTCCTCGACCGCCGTGAGCAGGCCGTCGTTCCTCAGCTGGCCGCCGGAGAGGTTCACCGACACGATCGGCGGCGGCACTCCGCGGGAGCGATTCAGCTCGCGCCACATGGCGGCCTCCGCGCACGCCTCGCGCAGCACCCATGCGCCGATCGGCACGATGAGCCCGCTGTCCTCGGCCACGTCGAGAAAGAACTCGGGCGCCACGAGTCCGTGGACCGGATGGCGCCAGCGCAGCAGCGCCTCGGCGGCCAGGATGTCGTTGCCGGTGCCGAACTGCGGCTGGTAGTACACCTCGAACTGGCCGCCGGTCATCGCGGCACGCAGTTCACGCTCGATCTGGACGCGGCGCACGGCCTGGGCGTTGAGATCGTCCGAGTAGAATGTCACGCGGTTCCGGCCCGCACGCTTGGACTTGTACATGGCCATGTCGGCGTGCTTGAGCAGTTCCTCGGGGCATTCCGCGGACGACGGGTAGCAGACCACGCCGATGCTCACGGTGCAGGTCAGCTCGACCGTTCCCAGATGGATCGGGCGCGACATGGCCTCCTGGATGCGCTGCGCCAGGATGAGCGACTGCTGTTCGTTCGCGAACTGGTGCGCGAGCACGGCGAACTCGTCGCCACCGATCCGGCACAGCAGGTCACCGGCGCGAAGCGCGCCCTGCAGCCGGCGCGACACCTCCTGGAGCAGGCGGTCGCCCGTGTCGTGGCCGAAGCTGTCGTTGACGTACTTGAACTGGTCCACGTCGAGCAGCATGAGAGCGAGCGGGGCGCGATGCCGGAGCGCCAGCGACATGGCGGTCCGCAGGCTGGCGTCGAAGAACATGCGGTTCGACAGCCCGGTGAGCGAGTCGCGCTCGGCCATGCTCCGCAGTTCGGCGTGGTGCCGGTGCACCTCTTCCTCGAGCCGGAAGCGGTGCCGGGCCTGCTGGATGACGCGCGCGATGTGGCGGGAATCCAGCTCGCTCTTGACCAGGAAATCCTGCGCGCCTTCGTCCAGGCAGCGGGCGGCGAGCGCTTCGTCGTCCATGCCCGTCAGGATGAGAATGGCCGCCTGGCAATCGGGCGATTCGCGCAGCGCGCGCAGCACGTCGAGTCCGGTCCCGTCCGGCAGGCGGAAGTCCACCAGCACGACATCGAAGCACTGCTGGCGGTACAGCTCGATGCCCTGCGCGGCGGTGGAGGCTTCGACGAACTCGAAGGGAACCTCGGTGCGGCGCAGGGCTCGCTTGAGCGCCTCCCGGTCGAGTACCTCGTCGTCTATCACCAGAACTTTCACGGCCGTGACCCTCGGGTAGGGAAACGAGGTGCAAACTCAGTTTCGGTCGGGGGTGGAAGTCCTGAAGCATGCCGCACGGCGGCGCCGGGACGGCTGCCCCCGTTGCCGGAAGAAATCACTGCACTCAGGTGGCTTAGCCACAGGGCCGGCGGCTGGCCGGTGCGCCGGCGATTCCGCGTGGGCTAAGCTGCGCGCCATGTCGAGACCCCACGGGCTGTCCAAATCCCGCTTCACGAGCGGGCTGCAGTGCCACCGGCAACTGTGGTGGAAAACGCACGAGCCCGGAGCGCCCGAGTTGGTGCCCGATGCCGCGACCCACGCGATCTTCGACTCCGGTTCGCGCGTGGGCGTGGTGGCGCAGGGCTACGTTCCCGGCGGCACGCCGATCGACCTGCCGTACGACGACTACGCGGGCAAGCTGGCCGCCACACAGGCGGCGCTCGCCACGAAGCCCCCCGCCATCTACGAGGCTTCGGTGTCGGCGGGCGGCGTGTTCGTGGCCGTGGACATCCTGCAGCGTGAAAGCCGCGGCTGGCGCGTGATCGAGGTGAAGTCCTCCACGCAGGTGAAGCCCCAGCACGTGCCCGACGCCGCCATCCAGGTGCTCACGCTCCGCGAAGCGGGACTCGAGATCTCCGGCGCGGACGTGATGGTGCTGAACTCCGCCTGCCGTTATCCCGACCTGTCGAACCTGTTCCGCCGCGAGGACGTGAGCGCCGAGGTCGAGAGCACGCTGCCGATGGTCGCGAGCGAAGTGAAGTCGCAGCTCGCGATGCTCGCGGGACCATTGCCGGAGGCGGAGATCGGTCCGCGCTGCGGTTCGCCCTACGAGTGCCCGTTCCGATCACGCTGCTGGAAGGACGTGCCGGAGCATCACGTGAGCACGCTGTACTACCAGAGCGCGCACGCACAGAAGTACCTGGACCAGGGCTGGGTCACGATCCACGACCTGCCCGATGGCTCGGTCAAGAACCCGACCGCCGACCGCCAGCGACGGGCGGTGCAGGCGGGCCGCATGCTGGTCGAGGGCGATCTCGCGGCGACGCTGCGGCGTTTTCCCGCGCCGCTCGCCTACTTCGACTTCGAAACCATCAATCCCGCGATTCCCGTTTGGAACGGGTGCGGGCCGTACACGCAGGTGCCCGTGCAGTTCAGCTGCCACGTCGAGGCCGCCGACGGCACGCTCACGCATTTCGAGTGGGTGCCGGAGGAACCGGGCGACCCGCGGGCCGAGTTGGCGGCGCGCGTGGTGGAGGCCTGCCGCGGCGCCGCCTGCGTGGTGGCCTACAACGCCTCGTTCGAGAAGCGCGGGCTCGAGCACCTGGCGGAGGCCGCGCCGCAGTACGCCGACGCGCTGCGCGACGTGATCGCCCGCATGGTGGACCTGCTGCCCGCCGTGCGCGATCACGTGTACCACCCGGAGTTCGGCGGCAGCTTTTCGATCAAGGCCGTGCTGCCCGCTCTGGCGCCCGAGTTCTCGTACGAAGGGCTCGAGATCGCCCAGGGCGACGAGGCGGCCGGTGTGCTGGCCACGCTGCTGCTCGATCCCGATGCGCTCCTGCCGCTGGAACGCGCTGCCCGGCGAGAGGAACTGCTCGCCTACTGCAAACTCGACACGCTCGCGATGGTGAAGGTGCTGCACCGCCTGCGCGAGCTGGCCAGCCACGGAGGTGATGCGTGATCGAGACGGTCCGGACGCGAGAGGAACTCGAGCGGCTCGTCGCTCGCGGTGAGGGCTATCTCTACAACGACTTCGGCGGACGCGACCCCAAGATGTGCCCGGTTCATGCGATCGGCTGCGTGTGGGTGGAGCGCATGACGCGGGTGAAGCCCGGCGCGCTCGGTGTGAAGAAGCTCTGGAGCCCGTCACTCGAGGAACTCGTCTCGGGCGTGATCCAACTTGGCAAGGTCTTCGTCTTCTGCGGGAGCGAACCCGACCTTGCCGCGCAGGTCCGGGGCGGGGCCGCGCCGGGAGTGGTCCGCGCGAGCGCCTCGAGGTCCGCTCCTCTGAAGCCGGCCGCGACTGTTGCTCCACGCCACGTCTCCGACGGTGGGTTCCAGCTGAGCGTGCACGACCCGAAACGCGGCCCGATCGAATGCTGGAGCGATCATCGGCTGAACTTCGAACCCAAGGACTACCGACTCGTGCTTCGAAGGGAACTGGGCACGGCACTGGCGGGCCTGCGGCCGGGGCCGGGCGAGGTGATCTCGGGCACCTACGAATCCGCAGTGCGGGAACTGGCGGACGTGGAGAACGTCCTCTTCTACAACGTCGGGCTCGGGCGATTCCGCGAGGCCGCCTCCCATGGAGTGCGCTTCGAGCGGAGCTTTGCCGAACCCTCGCGATTGGCGAGTTCCGATTCACCGCGGAGGTCGCACCTCAGTCGCTATGAGTTCGTCTCCGCGGGCACGGTATTCGCGCACTGGTCCGCAGGCGCCACGCTGGCCAGCTGGGCCGACGTGCCGGCTCCGCCGCTCGGCGAAAACACGCGAGTCGGCGACATCTGGCTGCGCATGAAGCGCGCAGCGGTCGAACGCGCGGGCACGCTCTCCGGTCCGTCGGCGCCATTCGGGATGCGCCTGTGCATTCGCGCGGGAGCAGGCGGCGCATCGCACGTCGCCCTCATGATGAAGCCCCTGCTGGACGCGGTGTGTTCGGCGCTTCACCAGCACGACGGATCCGACCTCACGGAACTCGCCGCGCGTCTGGCCGGCCAGATTCAGGCGAGCCCGGCGGACATCGCGGGCCTGCTGATGGACGATCGGCAGGCCATCCTGGGCGCGCGAGGGGTGCTGCATCGGTGGCGCGACAGCGTCCAGTGGAATCCCGCCGACGACGGACTGGTCGCGGCCGAGGTGCTCCTCGATGAGCGGCCGGGCGGCGGCGGCGCATGGTCGCACTCTGGCGAACTGTTCGCCGTCAATTCGATCGAGACGGCCTGATTCACGCCGAGCGGAGGATTCCCGCCGGGCGCAGCGCCGTGCGACCCGCTCAGCGCGAGCCGGCGGCCGAGAGCAGCGCGGCCCCGGCGCGCGACGAGGGGTCCACGAGCAGCCAGAGCCAGTAGCCGTCGTGAAAGCGGTAGCGCCGCACGAGCCGGAATCCCCTCTCGCGCGCGGCGGTCGCCAGCGGCGCCTCGGTCGCGTTCCAGTCGAACGGCCGGAACCGGCCGGGTTCCTGTGAAGCCAGCACCAGCACGTCCGGCGCGAACCCGAAGACGCTCGCCGCGCTGTGGTCGCCGGTGACGGCAGTGTGGCGGTCGTTGAGTCCGACGAGATCGCGCGTGGGCCAGTCGGTGAGGTACGGCACCACGCCCGCATCGCTGATCGCCAGCCGGCCGGGCGGCGCAGCGGCGAGATCACGCGCGAGCGAGCGGTGCGCGCGATCGAGCCCCTCGGCGTACAACAAGCGGTTCGCCACGGTCGAAGGCGCGCGCGCGACGAGCGCGGCCGCGCACACGCATGCGAGCGCGATCACCGCCGGCCGGGCGATGCGCGCGCCGGAGGGCAGGGCCGTGAGCCACGCATGCGCGCGATACAGCCCCAGTCCCGCGAGCGCGAAGCACACGGGAGCCGCCGGCATCAGGTAGC
>JADLGX010000265.1 GCA_020849095.1 Candidatus Eiseniibacteriota bacterium | reverse complement strand
GAGCGCAGGAAGCCTTCCTTGTCGGCGTCGAGAATGGCGACCAGCGACACCTCGGGCAGGTCGAGCCCCTCGCGCAGCAGGTTGATGCCCACCAGCACATCGAAGTCGGCAAGACGCAGCCCGCGCAAAATCTCGATGCGCTCGAGCGCGTCGATGTCGCTGTGCAGGTAGCGCACGCGCACGCCCATCTCGCCCAGGTAGTCGGTGAGGTCCTCGGCCATGCGCTTGGTGAGCGTGGTCACCAGCACGCGCTCCTGGCGCGCGACGCGCTCGCGCACCTCGGCGAGCAGGTCGTCCACCTGCCCCTCGATGGGCTTGATGACCAGCTCGGGATCCACCAGCCCTGTGGGCCGGATCACCTGCTCCACGAAGATGCCCTTGCACTTGTTCAGCTCGTACTCGCCGGGCGTGGCGCTCACGTAGATGGTGGGCCCCACCTGCTCCTCGAACTCCGGAAACTTGAGCGGGCGGTTGTCCAGCGCGCTCGGCAGCCGGAACCCGAAGTCCACCAGCGTGGTCTTGCGCGAGCGGTCGCCCTCGTACATGGCGCCCACCTGCGACACGGTCACGTGCGATTCGTCCACCACCATCAGGAAGTCGGGCGTGCCGTCGGGCTTGCGCGGGAAGAAGTCCAGCAGGCAGCCCGGGCGCTCGCCCGGCGCGCGCGCCGACAGGTGGCGCGAGTAGTTCTCCACGCCCGGGCACACGCCCACGCTGGCGAGCAGCTCGAGGTCGTACTCGGTGCGCTGCTGCAGGCGCTGCGCCTCGAGCAGCTTGCCCTCGGCGCGGAACTTCGCCAGCTGCTCCTTCATCTCGGTGCGGATGCCGCCGAGCGCGGCGCGCATGCGGTCCTCGGGCGTGACGAAGTGCTTGGCCGGGTACAGCGCCAGGCGTTCCATGCGGCGCAGCGTCTTGCCCGTGACCGGGTCCACCGCCGAGATGCGCGTGACCACGTCGTCCTCGAGCTCGATGCGGATCGAGTAGTCCTCGTACGCCGGGCGCACCTCCACCACGTCGCCGCGCACGCGGAACTGCCCGCGCGACAGCTCGATCTCGTTGCGCGTGTACTGGATCGCCACCAGCTGCATCAGCAGGTCGCGGCGGCGCAGCGGCTCGCCCGCGTTCATGTTGATGCGCATGCCCTTCCAGTCGTCCGGCGTGCCGAGGCCGTAGATGCACGACACGCTCGCCACGATCACCACGTCCTCGCGCTCGAGCAGCATGGACGTGGCCTGCAGCCGCAGCCGGTCGATGTCGTCGTTGATGCTGGCGTCCTTGGCGATGTACGTGTTGGTGGAAGGCACGTACGCCTCGGGCTGGTAGTAGTCGTAGTACGAGATGAAGTAGCCCACCGCGTTGTTCGGGAAGAACTGCTTGAGCTCCGAGTACAGCTGCGCCGCCAGCGTCTTGTTGTGCGACAGCACCAGCGTGGGACGGCCGTACTGCGCGATCACGTTGGCGATCGTGAACGTCTTGCCGGAGCCGGTGACGCCGAGCAGCGTCTGGTGACGCTCGCCCGCGTTCAGGCCCGCCACCAGGTCGGTGATCGCCTGCGGCTGGTCGCCGGTGGGCTCGTAGGGTGCGGTCAGTTCGAAGGGCATGGGACGGGCAGGTTACATGACGGCCGCGCGAGCGGCGAGGGTGGCGTGGGGCCGCCCGGCGCGAGTCGGCTTTGTCCGGCGCGGGGCGCCTGCCTATGCCGCGCGTCGCATCGCTCCCGCCCGCCCGGCTCCATCCCGCCCGGCTTCATCCCGCCCGGCTTCATCCCGCTCGGAGGAACTCCCGCATGTCCCGCCTCGTCGTTCGCGCATTCTCGGTCTCGCTCGACGGGTATGGAGCCGGCCCCTCGCAGTCGCTGCAACACCCGCTCGGCATCGGCGGCGGAAACCTGCACGGCTGGGCCATGCCCACGCGCACGTTCCAGCGCAACGTGTTCGGCAAGGACGGCGGCACGACCGGCGTGGACGAGGACTTCGCCGCGCGCAGCTTCGAGAACCTCGGGGCGTGGATCCTCGGGCGGAACATGTTCGCGCATTCCCGAGGGCCGTGGACGGACGACGGCTGGCAGGGCTGGTGGGGGGACGAGCCGCCTTACCACGTACCGGTGTTCGTGCTGACGCACCATGCACGCGAGCCGCTCGAGATGGCGGGCGGCACGACGTTTCACTTCGTCACCGGCGGCATCCATGAGGCGCTGGAACGCGCGCGTGATGCCGCTGGATCGCTCGACGTGCGGATCGGCGGCGGCGCCGCCACGATCCGGCAGTACCTGAGCGCGTCGCTCGTGGACGAGTTGCACACCGCCGTCTCGCCCGTGCTGCTGGGTTCGGGCGAGCCCCTGTTCGCGGGCCTCGACCTGCCGGCGCTGGGCTATCGCGTCGGTTCGCACGTGGCGACCGAAGCGGCCACGCACGTCTCGCTCGTCCGAGACTGAACGACACGCGCGGCGCCCGCGATTCATGCGGTCGCCGCGCGTGTTGGCTTCTTACCCGCGCGACAGCGGCGCGCCGGCTTCGCCGCAAATGTCCAGCCCATGTTCCAAACTGGCCGCGCGGCCAGTTTCGGACGTTATCTGGACATGCACCTCGCACACGCGGCGCAGGCGCCGCCGGCTTCATCGCCGAGTTCGCTGCATATTGCCGTCAGCCTGCCGCGAGAGAAGCGAGCAGGGCATGTGCCTTCTCATCAGGAGGCTGGGCCAGCCCGACCGTAGGATGCCGAGAGAGGCCACTGTGTTTCCGGCCTGCCGCGTCCATGGCCACGCGGGCATGAGCGGATGCAAGGTTGTGCTCTCCGCGAGCGTGCCAAATCAGAGCGCGGGCACCCTCCGCAAGGTAGGTACTCGCCGGGAACGTGATTCCTCCTTCCAGCGAGAACTCGACCAGCACGTTGAGCGCCTCGTCAAAGAGCTCCTGCCTTCCGGACACGGCGACCCACCAGGCGAAGTCGAAGTGAGCATTCGTGTGAACAGTGGGCAGCAGACGCTGTTCTTCAAACGTCTCGCGATACGCAGCGATCGCCTCTGCTTCTC
Source organism: Candidatus Eiseniibacteriota bacterium (assembly GCA_020849095.1). Lineage (GTDB taxonomy): Bacteria > Eisenbacteria > RBG-16-71-46 > RBG-16-71-46 > RBG-16-71-46 > CAIXRL01. The sequence goes on along the minus strand of JADLGX010000265.1, from coordinate 1,533 downwards.
GTCCGAGATCCCGAAGGCACTCAGCCCGCTGCACGTGCACGAGCGCGCGAAAGGTCGAGTCCATCCAGGAGGCGGCGATCAGGTCGAGCAGCTTCAAAGCCTCATGGGCGTATCGGGCGCCATCGGCCGCGTGCAGCTCGTACGCTTGAATCCGCGCGTACTCCGCCTTGCGCTCTGCACTTCGACTTCGGTGCAGTCGTGCGAAGAACTCGACCTGGTCGGCCTCCGTCCAGGTACGTCTTCGGAACCAGTCATCGCGCACAAGCAGACTCACGCGCCGCCACCCCGTCGTCGACGGCGAGGCAGACAGTCCGCTGCAGCTGCAGATGAACGAGCTGTTTCACTTCCGAGGCTCCTCTCCCGCCAACCGCCGGCGGCGAACGGATGTGTGCAGCTACAGGAATAGCAGCGCACCCGGGCCCTGCTGAAGCTTTTCAGCCGTGCCCTCGCACGCCAGGCCACCTCGCTGTTGAGGATGCCCCCAGCCCGTGCAGGAGGCGCGACGGCTCAATGGTCGCGGTGCATGTCGGATTCCGGCCGCCCCTCCGGCGCGAGCACGGCGCGAATGTAACGTCTTCCTCGCCCCCTACTGCGCCGCCGCCGCCGTGCGCATCTTGATCCCGCAGCCCAGCGCCTTGGTCTCGGCCGTCTTCACCTTCTTGCCGGCCGCCACCGCCGCGACGGCGTCCGTCAGGTACCGCGCCTTCACCTGCTCGGGGTGCTGGGCGTTGTCGTCGATCGCGCCGTGGTAGACCAGCTTGCCCTTGGCGTCGAACAGGAACACCTCGGGCGTGCGCGCGGCGCCGAACGCGCGCGCCACGTCGGACGTGGCGTCCACGACGTAGGGAAACGCGTAGCCCACTTCCTTCGCGCGCGTCACCATGACGTCGAACTCGTCCTCGGGATACGCCACCGGGTCGTTGGCGTTCACCGCGATCACGCCGATGCCGGCCTGGACCGCCGCGTTGCCCACCTCGGCGATGCGCGGCTGCCACGCCTTGACCCACGGGCAGTGGTTGCAGATGAACATCACCAGCGTGCCCTTCTTGCCGGCCGCCTGCCCGATGGACAGCGTGCGCCCGTCGGTGTTCTTCATGATCGCGTCGCGCATGGGAATCGCGGCGCCGATCGCGAGCGACGTGGCGGCGGCCCCGCCGCCCTGCGCCTGCACCGCCGGGGCGAACGCCCCGGCGAGCGCCAGGACCAGCGTGAACGTGGCGACGATTCGAATAGAAGCTGACTTCATCGGGAAACCTCCGGGGACGCGTGGGATGGATTCAGCGCTTTCGTCACGGCCTGTTCGAACTTCGTGGAATCGGCGGCGCCTTCCCAGAAGGCGACCTTGTTGCCGGCGGCGTCGAACAGGACGGTCGCGGGCAGGGCGCCGCTCCAGTCCGGGTCGATGCCATTGATGAAGGCCTGGTCGTCGCCCTGCTTGAGGTAGGACGAATCGGTGAAGCCGTGCGCGAACAGGAACTTTCGCGCCTCGCCCAGCTGGGCGTCGAAGTCGGCGCTCACCAGCACCACGCGCAG
>JADLGX010000264.1 GCA_020849095.1 Candidatus Eiseniibacteriota bacterium | reverse complement strand
GCGGGCATGCTCGCGAGCGGGCAGCGCAACGTGTACACGATCGAGAAACAGGGCGTGAAGAAGCTCATCTACCAGTCGCCGTGGTATCGCGACGGGGTGTATGCGGGCTTCGTCGAGCTTTCGCTCGAGATTCCCCTCGAAATGCCGCACTTCGTGCGCGCCGGGTGAGGGCGCCGCGGCCGGTTTTGCACCGACTGGTCCGGAGGGCCCAGCCCCTCGCGGGATAAGCGGCGCCCTGATACTTTTCCCGCCGTGGCTCTGCCCGTATCCACCCGCAATCACGGGGCGCCCAGCGCGCCCATGACAGGAGTCTCGCCGTGACCGCGTTGCCGGTTCCCGAATCGTTCCTCCCGCGCCACATCGGTCCGTCCGACGCCGACGTGAAGGCGATGCTCGCCACGCTCGGATATTCCTCGCTGGACGCGCTCATCGACGCGACCGTGCCCGCCAACATCCGGCTGAACCGCGCGCTCGCGCTGCCCGCGCCCATGTCCGAGCAGGACGCGCTCGCCGCGTTCCGCCGGATGGTGTCGCCCAACGAGGTCTGGCGCAGCTTCATCGGACTCGGGTACTCGACCACGCATACTCCCGCCGTGGTGCAGCGCAACATCCTCGAGAACCCGGGCTGGTACACCGCGTACACGCCGTACCAGGCCGAGATCGCCCAGGGCCGGCTCGAGGCGCTGCTCAACTACCAGACGACCATCGTGGACCTGACGGCCCTGCCGGTGGCCAGCGCGTCGCTGCTCGACGAAGGCACCGCGGCGGCCGAGGCCATGCAGCTCGTGCACGCCAGCGTGACCAAACGCGACAAGTTCCTCGTGGCCGACGACTGTCATCCGCAGACGATCGACGTGGTCCGGGCGCGCGGCCGCGCCCGCGGGATCGAAGTGCTCGTGCAGTCGCCCGGCGCCTTCACGCTCGGCGCCGACGTGTGCGGCGTGCTCGTGCAGTATCCCAACACGGTCGGCGCGCTCACCGACTTCCGCGCGCTCGCCACCCAGGTGCACGCGGCCGGCGCGCTGGTCGTGGCCGCCACCGACCTGCTCGCGCTCACGCTGCTCACCCCTCCGGGCGAGTGGGGCGCCGACGTGGCGGTGGGCAGCTCGCAGCGCTTCGGCGTGCCGTTCGGATACGGCGGTCCGCACGCGGGCTTCTTCGCCACCAAGGACGACTTCAAGCGCCAGATGCCGGGCCGCATCATCGGCCTGTCCAAGGACGCCAACGGCAAGCCCGCGCTGCGCATGGCGCTGGGCACGCGCGAGCAGCACATCCGCCGCGAGAAGGCGACGAGCAACATCTGCACGGCGCAGGTGCTGCTGGCCGTGATGGCCGGCTTCTACGCCACGTGGCACGGCCCCGAAGGGCTGCGCGCGATCGCGTCGCGCGTGCGCCAGGCCGCGGTCGCCTTCGCCGAGGGCGCGCGCAAGCTGGGGCACACGGTGCTGGCCGCCGATTTCTTCGACACCGTGCACCTCAAGCCCTCGGGTGACGCGTTCGCGATTCGCAAGGCCGCCGAGGCGCTGCGCATCAACCTGCGCTATCTGGCCGACGGCACCATCTGCGTGTCCTTCGGTGAAACGGTGACCGACGCCGACCTGGCCGACCTGCTCACCGTGTTCAACGGCGGCAAGACCACGACGTTCGCGGCCGAGGCTCCGCAGGGAGCGCTCGCCTACGGCCCGGCGTTCGCGCGCACGAGCGGCTACCTGGCGCATCCGGTGTTCCATTCCTACCGCTCCGAAACGGACATGATGCGCTACATGCGCAAACTCGAGTCGCGCGACCTGTCGCTCACGCACTCCATGATTCCGCTCGGCAGCTGCACCATGAAGCTCAACGCCGCCGCCGAAATGCTGCCGGTGACGTGGCCCGAGATCGGCAGCCTCCATCCGATGGCCCCGGTCGAGCAGGCGAAGGGCTACCGCGCGCTGTTCGACCGGCTCGAGGGCGCGCTCGCCGAGATCACCGGCTTCCACGCCGTGTCGCTGCAGCCCAACGCCGGCTCGCAGGGTGAGTACGCCGGCCTGCTGGTCATCCGCGCCTACCACGAGTCGCGCGGCGAAGCCCACCGCAACATCTGCCTGATCCCGCAGTCGGCGCACGGCACCAACCCCGCGAGCGCCGTGATGGCCGGGCTCGAGGTGGTGGTGGTCAAGACCGACGCCAACGGCAACATCGACGTGGACGACCTCAAGGCGCGCGCCGAACAGCATGCCAAGAACCTCGCCGCGCTCATGGTGACGTACCCCTCGACGCACGGTGTGTTCGAGGAGGCGATCACCGACATCACGAAGATCATGCACCAGCACGGCGGCCAGGTTTACCTGGACGGCGCCAACATGAACGCCATGGTCGGGCTGTGCCGCCCCGGCGACATCGGCGCCGACGTGTGCCACCTCAACCTGCACAAGACCTTCGCCATCCCGCACGGCGGCGGCGGTCCCGGCGTCGGCCCGATCGGCGTGGCCAAGCACCTCGCTCCGTTCCTGCCCGGCCACGCGGTCATCAAGACCGGCGGCGACAAGGCGATCGGCGCCATCTCGGCGGCGCCGTGGGGCAGCGCGAGCGTGCTGCCCATCTCGACCATGTACATCATGATGATGGGCGGCGCGGGGCTCACGCTCTCGACCAAGATGGCGATCCTCAACGCCAACTACGTCGCCAAGCGTCTCGAGAAGTCGTATCCCGTGCTGTACAAGGGCAAGAACGGCACCATCGCGCACGAGTGCATCGTGGATCCGCGCGGCCTCAAGGCGGCCAGCGGCGTCGAGGTGGAGGACATCGCCAAGCGCCTCATGGACTACGGATTCCATGCGCCCACCGTGTCGTTCCCCGTGGCCGGCACCATGATGATCGAGCCGACCGAGAGCGAGTCCAAGGGCGAGCTCGACCGCTTCGTGGACGCGCTCGTGTCCATTCGCGGTGAGATCGACGAGATCGCGGCGGGCCGGATGAGCAAGACCGACAACCCGCTCAAGATGGCGCCGCACACGCTCGAGGTGGTGGTGGGCGACACGTGGTCGCGCGGCTACACGCGCGAGCGCGCGGCGTTCCCGCTGCCGTGGGTGCGCGAGCGCAAGTTCTGGCCGTCGGTCGGGCGCGTGGACAACGCGTTCGGCGACCGCAACCTGATCTGCGCCTG
>JADLGX010000263.1 GCA_020849095.1 Candidatus Eiseniibacteriota bacterium | reverse complement strand
CGAGGGCCGCTGGTGGAACTACGGAGATGCGCGATGCACGGCCGAAGCGTGCGGGTTGCCCGCTCGGCGGCCGCCCGCGGCGGCTCTGCTATCTTGCCCGCTCCCCCCCACGACCCTCTGACCTGCCGGCCGACGAGGACCGCATGTCCGCCTTCGCGATCGAGACTCACGAGCTCACCCGGACGTTCGGGGCGCAGACCGCCGTGGACCGCCTGTCGCTCCAGGTGCCCGAGGGTTCCTTCTACGGTTTCCTGGGTCCCAACGGCGCCGGCAAGTCCACCACCATCAACATGCTCACCGGGCTGCTCTCACCCACCTCGGGCGGCGCCACGCTGCTGGGCATGGACCTGTCCCGCAACGACATCGAGATCAAGCGCCGGATCGGCGTGGTTCCCGACGGCCTGCACCTGTTCGACCGGCTGAGCGGCGAGGACCAGCTCCGGTTCGTCGGCGAGGTGCAGGGACTCTCGCCCGCGGTGGCCAAACGCCGCGCCGGCGAACTGCTCGAGGCGATGGACCTGACCTCGTCGGCGCGCAAGCAGGTGGCCGGCTACTCGCACGGCATGCGCAAGAAGCTGGCGCTCTCGTGCGCGCTCATCCACGAGCCGCGGCTGCTGTTTCTCGACGAGCCCTTCGAGGGCGTGGACGCGGTCGCGACCAGCGAGATCCGCGAGCTGCTGCAGCGACTGGTGTCCCACCGGCAGGTGACCGTGTTCCTCACCTCGCACGTGCTCGAAGTGGTCGAACGGCTGTGCACGCACGTCGGCATCATCGCCAGCGGGCGGCTCGTCGCGAACGGCTCGCTGGACGAGATGCGGCGCGGCGCCGACGGCGCCACGAGCACGCTCGAGGAGCTGTTCCTGAACAAGATCGGCGCGGTGCGCGGCGACGCGCCGGCCGGACTCGACTGGCTCACGGGCGGGAGCGGGCAGGAGTGAAGACCCTGCGGCTGCTGCTCTGGCTGCGCTGGCGGCTGTTCATCGGCTCGGGCACCGCGGGTACGCGCTGGGCGGCGGTCGGCATCGGCCTCGTGCTGTTCCTGGCGTTCTCGCCGCTGTGGGCGGGCGGCGCCGTGCTCGCCTGGGCGGGCGTGCACCGTCACGGGTCGAGCGCGATCGCGGTGACGTTCGGTGTCTGCCAGCTGCTGTGGCTGTGGATGGGGCTCGTCTCGGGCGCGCTCGGCCGCACGTTCGAACTGGACAAGTTCCTGCGCTACCCGGTGCATCCGCGCTCGGTGTTCGCGATCAACGTGTTCGCGTCGCTGCTCGAGCCCGTCTGCCTCATGACGATTCCCGCGCTGGCCGCCGTCGCGTGGGCGGCCGGCGAGCGCGCCGGGCTCGGCGCGGGAATCGCCACGGCGTTCGCCGCGCTGCTGCTGTCGCTGCTCAGCGCCACCGCGCTTCAGGTGCTGCTCGCCCTGCTCGACGAGCTGCTGCGGCGCGAGGCCACGCGCTACGTGGCCGGCGTCCTCTTGCCGCTCACGTTCCTCGGCGTCCAGCTGCTCGCCCGCACCGCGGGCAGCGGTGCGTCGAAGTGGCTGACCGCGAAGGGCATGGACGTGGGAGCGGCGCTCGACGCCGGCGCGCGCGCGCTGTCGGCGCTGCCCACCATCGGCGGCCCGGCCGGGATCGCCACGGGCGTCATGAACGGCCAGCCGCTGCTCGCCGCGGGCGGCCTGGTGGCGAGCGTGGCGCTGCTCGCGCTGGGCGTGCTGCCCGCCGCGGCGCTCATGCGCCACGTGGTGCGGGCGGGCGAGTCCGCGGGAGCCGCGCGCCCCGCCGGAATCCGCCCCAGCGGAGCCAGCTTCGGGTGCTTCTCTCCCCCGCTGTCGCCCGTGCTCGGCGCGCTGCTGGCGCGCGAACTGCGCTACAGCCTGGCGCATCCGCAGCGCGTGGCGAGCGTGGTGTCGCTGCCGCTCATGGTGATCGTGCTGCGCTGGTCCAACGGCTCGGCCGCCGTGTCGAGCCCGGCGTTCCTGCTGGGCGTGCTGCTCATGTCGGTGGCCATGTCGAGCCTGCTGCTGTTCGGGTTCGACGGGCCCGGCGTGCGCTCGTTCTACCTGCTGCCCTGCCCGCCGCGCGATGTGGTGCTGTCCAAGAACCTCGAGTTCCTGCTGCGGATCGGGCTCGAACTGGCGCTGGCCGTGGTCGCGCTGACGCTGGTCTCGCGCGGCGTGTGGTCGGGCGCCAACCTGCTCTGGATGGCGGCCGGCGTGGCGGTGCTGCTGCTGCTGCTCACGATCGGCACGTCGCTCGGCATCCGGTTTCCGATGCGGGCGCGGCGCCGCGGCACGGGCGCGGCCGGCGGCGGCCCCGGGTTCTGGCGCACCATGGCGCTGCTCGGCGTGTCGGCGCTGATCGGCGCGGTCGTCTTCGGTGGCGTGTGGGCCGCCCGGATCTTCACGCCCGCGCCCTGGGCCTCGCCCGCCGCGTGGAGCGTCGCGACGGTGTTCGTCGCGCTGGCCGCGGCGATCTGGTGGCGGTCGCTGGACGTGCACGCGACGCTGGTGACGGAGTGCCGCGACAAGATCATCGCCGAGGTGGGCCGGTCCGACATGGAGTAGCCCTCGGGCGGCCGCGCGTTGAGCGGCCCGGCCCGAGCGGATACAGTGCGCGCCCGCCACGCGCCGCCCGGCGCCCCGCGATGCGCCATCCGCGTTTCGACTTTCGACTTTCTCCAGGAGATCCGCTTGACCACGCCCGCCCGCCATTCGCTCGCCATCATCGGCGCCGGTCCCGTCGGCCTCGAAGCCGCGGCGGCCGCGCTCGAACTGGGCTTCGACGTGCACGTGTTCGAGCGCGGCGACGTGGGCATGCACCCGACTGCGTGGGGACACGTGCGCATGTTCACGCCGTGGAGCCTAAACGTGGGGCCGGCGAGCGAGCGGCTGCTGAAGGCGAACGGCTGGAACGCGCCGCCCGCGGACGAATGCCCGACCGGACAGGAGCTGGCCGACCTCGTGCTGGCGCCGCTGGCCGCCACCGAAGCGCTGCGCGGACGCGTGCACACGCACGCCCAGGTGGTGCAGGTGTCGCGGCGCGCGCTGCTGCGGCACGAGCGCATCGGCGACGCCGCGCGCGCGGACGAGCCGTTCCGCCTGCTCGTGCGCGACGCCGGCGGGCGCGAGAGCGTGCTGCACGCCTTCGCGCTGATCGACGCCTCGGGCACGTTCGGAACGAGCGCGTGGGCCGGCTCGGGCGGCGTTCCCGCCCGCGGCGAGCTCTATCTGGCGCCGCAGATGAGCTACCGCCCCGACGACGTGACGGGCCTGCGCCGCGAACGGCACGCGGGCAAGCGCACGATGGTCGTGGGCTCGGGCGCGAGCGCGGCCACCACGGTGACGGCGCTGGCGCAGCTGGCAGCCGAGGTTCCCGGCACCACGGCCGTGTGGGTCACGCGCGGCGCCGCCGCGCTGGACGGCGAAGTGGCCGGCGACACGCTGGCGCGGCGCGCCGAGCTGTTCGCGGGCGCGCGCGCGCTGCTGGGCGGCTCGAACGAATCGGTGCAGCACGTGGGCGGCGCCGAGGTCGAGGGCTTCGAGTACAACACCGGCACGCACCGCTACCGCGTCACGCTGCAGTGCGGCGAACAGGCGCGGATCGAGGAAGTGGACCAGGTGATCCTCAACGTGGGCTACCGGCCCGATCACTCGATCACGTCCGGCCTGCAGGGGCACTTCTGCTGGGCGACCCGCGGAGCGATGAAGCTGTCCGCCGCGCTGCTCGGCGCGGACGGCGGCGGCGACTGCATGGTCGCGCCCGCGGGCGGCGCCGAGTTGCTGTGTCACCCCGAGCCGAACTTCTTCGTGATCGGCGCCAAGTCGTACGGAAGCTCGAGCGCGTTCCTGCTTCGCACGGGATACCAGCAGGCGGCCGACGTGCTGGCGCTGCTCGGCTCGAAACTTCCCCGCGACTGAACCCGCGCCTCCGATCCCCGGCGGCCAGGCATCCCGAAGTACCACTCGCGGAATTGCCTTGCGCGATCCGGCGTGCGGTGAAAGCTTGGGCCTGCTGCGGCAGTTGTCCCCCAGCGCGGAACCTCGGATCCGGAAAGTTCACGGGTGATGGCCAGCGCCCCATGCGCCCCGTCGCTCCAAACATTCACCGGTCATCAGACGGGTTCCCGTGTCGAAGAAGACAGCTCCTCCGCATGGGGCTGACCCGACAGCAGCGTCCGCTGTCGAGCGCCGGCCATCCGCCGTCGTCACCGACTTCGTCCGATCGCTCGAAGCGCTCGTGCCCGCCGGCGACACCGGCCGTTCGGCGCGCCGCCCGCTCGAACGCCTGCTCGCGCTGCCCGAGAGCGATCGTATCGCCGCCCTGCCCGTGGCCTTCCACCAGTACGAGAAGGCGCTCGGCGCCCTGACCGGCGACGCGGAGGCGCTGCACGACCAGTTGCGCGCCATCGTTCGCGACCGCCACCCCGAACTGCTGCGCGACCCCGCTTTCGCGCAGGTGGTCGAGGCGCCGTATCGCCGCGCCGACATGTTGTCGTGGCTGCTGCGCGAGAACGTCGGCCGCATGGAGCAGCTGAGCTCGGACATGGCGCACCAGGCGGCCGAGACCGAGCGGCTGCACGGTGAGATCTCGCGTCTCGAGGCCGAGCGCCAGGTGATGGCGCGCGAGCTCGATCACCATCGCGCGCTGGCCGACATCGGGCTGATGGCGGCCGGGGTGGCGCACGACTTCAACAACCTGCTGCAGGTGATCGCCGGCCACACCGCCATGGTGCGAGGCGCGCTGTCGCCCGAGCACCCCGAACGAGAGTCGCTCGACAAGGCCATCTCGGCCACGCAGCGCGCCTCGGAGATGTCCAAACGGCTGTTGTCGTGGGCCCGGCACGAGGGCAGCGACCCCCAGCCGGTGATCCTGGGCGACACGGCGGCCGAGGTGCTGGACCTCGTCGCGGCATCGGCGCCGCGAAAGGTGCTGCTGACTCGCGCGCTCCCGGCGGGACTGCCGCCCGTGCTCGCGGACCCGACCGACGTGCGCCGGATCGTGCTCAACCTGGTGGTCAACGCGTGGCAGGCGATCGGAACCGGGCCGGGCGAAGTGCGCGTCTCGGCCGGCCTGAGCGAATCGGGCGAGTCGTCGTGCTGGCTGGAGGTCCAGGACGACGGCTGCGGGATGAACGACGAAGCCCGCCTGCGCGTGTTCGACCCCTTCTTCACGACGCGCGCCGAGGGCTATGGCCTGGGCCTGCCCATGGTGAACCGGCTCGTCGGGAAGCACGGCGGCAAGATCGAGGTGTGGAGCCAGCCCGGGCACGGCGCGCGCTTCCGCGTGTCGCTGCCTCTGGCGCCCGCGTCCTGACCGCGCGTCAGCGCCGCAGCGTGAGCGCGCCCGACCCGGCCGTCTCGCCGTCGACGCGCAGCCGCACCCAGTAGGCGCCCGGTGAGCACGCGCGCCCGTCGTCGTCCCGGGCGTCCCAGCGCGCGGCGTGCTCGCCGCCGGCGCGCGCGCCGCGCAGCAGCGTGCGCACGCGACGCCCGGCCGCGTCGTACACGGCCAGGTCCACGTCGGCCGGAGCGGCGAGCGCGAACGACAGCGTCACGGGGCCGAACGACGGATTGGGCGCGGCCGCGATCCGCGTGCGGCCCGGCGGCGGCGCGCTCTCCACGCCGAGCGTGATCACGAACGGGACGCTCTGCGCGTACAGGTCGTTGCCGCCCGCGCGCTGGTCCGTCCACACCACGATGCCCAGCGTGTCGCCGTCGGCGACGATCGCCGTTCCGTACTGGTTGCCCACGGCGTTCGAGACCACCTCGCCGTTCGGCGTCCAGCGCGGCGTACCCGTTCCGTCGATACGCTGCGAATAGATATCCGCCACCGTACCGGGGCGATAGTCCTCCCACGCCAGCATCGCGCCCTGGTGCCCGTCGCCGACGATGCTCGGAAACTGCTGCACGTTCGCGGCCGTGCACACGCCGACGCCGCCGACGGTCCAGGCGGGCGCGCCGCTGCCGAGCGTGCGCTGGGCGTAGATGTCGTCGCCCGCGCGCTGGTCGGTCCACGCCGTCAGCACGCCGCCCGCGCCGTCCGAGGCGATCATCGGCTGCCACTGGTCGCCCGCCATGGCGCAGATGGGCACTCCGGCCAGCGGCCACCGCGTGGATCCGAAGTAGCTCAACCGCTGGGCGTAGATGTCGGAATCCGCGCCGCGGTGGTCCTCCCACACCACGATCACGCCGTCGCTGCTGTCGCGGACCGCCACCGGGTGCACCTGCGCGCCGGGCGCGCTGTTGACGATGCGGCCGTTGACGCCCCACACGAGCGTTCCCCCGTTCTCCACGTGCTGCCCGCCCACCTCGTACGAGTCGCCGCCCTGCTGCGACCACACCGCGAACGCGCCGCCGCTGCCGTCGCTCACCAGGTCGGGATCGAACTGGGGCGCCGGGTCGAGCGACAGCGACAGCCCGTCGGCGAGCCAGAGCATTTCGCCGTCGGCGTTCACGCGCTGCGCGTGGATCGAGATGTCGTCGCGCCAGTCCTCCCACGCGATGATGGCGCCGTACGGATTGGCGGGGCCGAGCGGGCCGGGCACCCGCGTGCGCATGTCGCTCACGATCACGGGGAACGCCTGCTCTCCCGCCGTACTGCACACGGGCACGCCGTTGAGCCCCCACTTGCGCGTGCCGGCGGCGTCCATTCGCTGCGCGTAGATGTCGCCCGTCACGCTGTTCCGAAAGTCGCGCCACGCCACGAGGATCCCGCCGGTTCCGTCGGGCACGAGCACGGGCTGGTCCTGGTCGCCGGTCGCGCCGCACACCAGCTTGCCACCCGGGGTCCACAGCGCCGCGCCCTGCGCGTCCATGTGCTGCGCGTAGATGTCGCCCGATCCCGTGCGCGTGTCTCCCCAGGCGATGAACATCCCGCCGGCTCCGTCCGTGCAGGCGCCGCGAAAGGCCTGGATGCCGGCCGCGGCACTGACCACCACGTTCACCGAGGGGTCGGTGGGCCACGCCGCGAACACGGCGCGCGGCGCGAGTGCGAGCGCCAGCAGGACGAGCGCCGCGCCGATCAAAGCCGCCGTCGCGCGGGCGAGCGACACGCGCGCACGCGGGGATTGCAGGACACGCCCGACCGACGCTGCCGGCGGGGGCCCGGGGCGGATACCGGGATGGATGGACACTGCACTGATGGTCCGGGCCACGCGCCGGGGAGTCACCGGGCATGTTGCAATGTCGAGGTCAGGTCGCGCCTTCCCCATGGCGTTGTTAGTGTGCCGCCCATGCCGATCACGCCCGCCGCCCTTGACGAACTGCGCGCCCTCCTGGGCGCGGACGGCGTGCTGGCCGAGCCTGCGGCGCTGTTCACGTACGACGCCGACGCCATGACGCTCGAGCGCACGCCGCCCGAAGCGGTGGCGTTGCCGCGATCCACCGACGAGGTCGCGGCGGTGATGATGTGGGCGCGTTCGCACGAAGTGCCGGTCACGCCGCGCGGCGCGGGCACCGGGCTGGCGGGGGGATGCACCTGCGAACAGGGCGGGCTGTCGCTGTCGCTCAACCGCATGGACCGCGTGCTGAGCGTGGACGAACCCGGCATGCGCGCGTGGGTGCAGCCCGGGCTGGTCAACCTGTGGTTGTCGCAGCAGCTCGCCTCGCGGGCGCTCTACTTTGCCCCGGATCCGGCTTCGCAGCAGGTCAGCACCATCGGCGGCAATGTTTCCACCAACGCGGGCGGGCCGCATTGCCTCAAGTACGGTGTCACGCTCAACCACATCCTGGGCGTCACCGTGGTGCTCGACGACGGCGCCGTGGTCACGCTGGGCGGCGACGCCTGCGACGCGCCGGACTTCGACCTGGCGTCGGTGGTGATCGGCAGCGAGGGCACGCTGGGCGTGGTCACGCGGATCTGTGTGCGGCTGCTGCCCGTGCCCGAAGCCGTGCAGACCATGCTGTTCGACTTCGAGTCGGTCGAGGACGCCTGCCACACGGTGTCGCGCGTGATCGCCGAGGGCATCGTGCCCGCGGCCATGGAGATCATGGACCGCCACACCGTGGGGCTGGTCGAGGCGTGGCTGAAGATGGGGCTGCCCACGGACGCCGCGGCGCTGCTGCTGATCGAAGTGGACGGCCCGGCCGCGAGCCTGCCCGCGCAGGTGGAACGCATCGGCGCCATCGCGCGCGAGTGGCGCGCCCGGTCGCAGCGCCTGGCGAAGGACGCCGCCGAGCGCGCGCTGCTGTGGAAGGGGCGCAAGTCGGCGTTCGGCGCCTACGGCCGCACCGCGAGCGGTTTCTACATCATGGACGGCGTGGTGCCGCGCACCAGGCTGGCCGAGGCGCTCGCCAACATCTACCGCTTCGCCGCCGAGCGCGGGCTGCAGGCGGGCAACGTGTTTCACGCCGGCGACGGCAACCTGCATCCGCACGTGCTGTTCGACGCCAGGTCGCCGCGCCAGCAGCAGGACGCGCTCGAGGTGTCGCACGAGATCCTGCGCATGTGCATCCGCTACGGTGGGACCATCTCGGGTGAACACGGCGTGGGAATCGAGAAGCGCCCCATGATGGCCGAGCTGTTCGACGCCGCCGACCTCGGCGTGATGGAGCGCGTGCGCGCGGCGTTCGATCCGGCGCGCCGGCTCAACCCGGGCAAGATACTGCCCGGCGGTTCGGGCTGCGGCGAAACGCACTCGCACGGCCGCCCGCCCGCGCAACTCGGGGGCATCCTGTTCCGCCCCGATGCGGAGGGGCCGTGGATCTGACGCGCTACGCCATGGGCGGCATCGCGCCCGCCGCGGCGGCGTGCCCGGCGGACAACGCCGCGGCCGCCGAAGCCATGCGCGCGTGCGCCGCCGCCGGCGAGGCGCTGCTGCCGTGGGGCGGCGGCGTGGCGCTGGCGCACGAGAGCGCGCCGGGGCGGTACGACCGGGCGCTCGACCTGCGCGCGATGAACGGCATGCTCACGTACGAGCCCGACGACTTCACGCTCACCGCGCAGTGCGGCATCACCGTGGCGGCTCTTCGCGAGACGCTCGCGGCACGCGGCCAGGAACTGCCGATCGAAGCGGCGCACGCGGATCGCGCCACGCTGGGCGGCGTTCTGGCGGCCAATGCCTCGGGCGCGCGCCGGCTGCGCTTCGGCGCGCCGCGCGACCGCATCCTGGGCGCGCGCTTCGTGACCGGCGACGGCACGCTCGCGCGCACGGGCGGACGCGTGGTCAAGAACGTCGCGGGTCACGCGGTGCACCGCCTGCTGGTGGGCTCGCGCGGCGGGCTGGGCGTGCTGCTCGAGGCGAGCCTCAAGCTGCTGCCGCTGCCGCCGGCGCGCGCGGCGCTCGTGCACGGCGCCGACGCGGCGCTGCTCGCCGACGGCGCGCGCTGGGCGGAGTTTCCGCGGCGCGAGTGCGCGGCGCTGAGCGTTTTGGGGGCGGAGATCGCGCCTCCGGCGCTGCGTGCGCATGCGGCGCCGTTCAGCGTGGTGACGGGATTCGAGGACGACGCCACGTGGGTGGCCTCGTGCGTGGCGTTCGCGCACGAGCAACTGGGAGCGCCAGCCGCACACCGGGGTGGCGCCGAGCTGCCCGCGCTCTGGCAGGCGCTGGCCGACCTCGAGGAGACGCCGGGCGCGCGGCTGACGTTCACGAGCGCGCACAACACTCCCGATGCGATCGCGGTCCTCGCCGATCGCGACGTGGCGAAGCGCCTCGTGTTCCACGCGCCGCACGGACGGCTGCACCTGTGGCCGCGTCCGCAGGATGCCGCGGCGCTCGTGGCCGAGCTTGCGCCGCGCGGCTTCCGGCTGATCGACGCGCGCGGCGTGGCGGTCACGCGAGCGGCGAGCGTCGCCGGCGTGACGCGGCTGCGCGAGCGGCTGCGTGACGCGCTCGATCCCGCCCGCGTGATGGCGCTGGGCGAGCGCTGGCAGCAAGGCGCCTGAGCGCTCTGCCCCAAAACCCGCACCCCACCTGGGCCTGATCGCGCAAAGCCGCTCCCAGAGCGGTCCAAACGCGATTCCCGCTTGCGCGCGCGGGTGACGGGCCCCACGCTTGATTCACCCCTGAACCACTCCCCGCCCCGTTCGTTCCCGAGTCTCCGCATCCGTGATCACGCTTCGAGGGGAGCGTCATGGCCATGCTGCACCGCGCGCGGGCCCCCCGCGCCGTGCTGGCCCTGCTGCCCATGCTGCTGATGGGCGCGGCTTCGGCGCACGCCGCCTGCACCGGACTGGCCGCGGCCGTGCCGTACCCGGCCGGCACCGGCGCGCGCATGGTGGTGCGCGACGACTTCGACCGCGACGGCATCGACGACCTCGCCACCGCCAACGGCACTGGCGCCGCGCTGTCGGTGATGCTCGGGCTGGGCGCGAACGGCAAGGGCAACGGCGCGTTCGCCGCGCCGGTGTCGTACGCCCTGGGCGCAACGGGCATGGGGCTGTGGAGCGGCGACTTTTCGGGCGACGGCATTCCCGACATCGCGGTGGCGGTGTCGGCCGGCGTGGTGACGTGGCGCGGCACGGGCAGCGGCACGTTCGTGGACGGCACGCTGGTCGCCGCGGGCTCCGGCGTGCGCGGCGTGGTGTCGGCCGACTTCGATCGCGACGGCGTGGCGGACCTGGCGCTGGCCAGCAGCAGCACCAACAACGTGCTCGTGCTGCGCGGCACGGGCGGCGGCGCGTTCGCCGCGCCCGTCGCGTTCGCCGCGGGCGGCGCGCCCACGCGCATCGTGTGCGCGGACTTCGACGACGACGGGCGGTTCGACCTCGCGTGCAGCAACAACACCACCGGCAGCGTGTCGGTGTTCCGCGGCGACGGCGGGGGCGGCTTCGCCGCCGCCGTGAACGTTGCCGCGCCCGGCTCGCCGTGGGGGCTGGCGGTGACGGACGCCGACCGCGACGGACACGCCGACCTGCTCGTGGGCAACGGCGCGGGCAGCACGGTCACGCTGCTGCGCGGCGACGGGGCGGCGGGCTTCACGAGCGCGGGCAGCTTCGCCACGCCGCTCGCGCCGCGCGACCTGGGCGTGGCCGACTTCGACGGCGACGGCACGGCCGACGTGGCCATGGCGTGCGCCGGCACGAACCAGGTGAGCGTGCTGCGCGGCACGGGCAGCGGCTACGCGCTGCCGACAAGCACGGCCGCCGGCGCCGGCGCGGCCGGCGTGTGCGTGGGCGACTTCAACGGCGACGGCGCGCCCGATCTGGCGTGCGCCAACACCACGGCGAACAGCGTGTCGCGCCATCTGGGCACCTGCCCCGCTCCCGCCGGGGCGGCGGTGACGCTCTTGTCGCCCAACGGTGGCGAAACCTGGTGGCCGGGCGCCGAGCCGGTCGTGCGCTGGAGCCGAGGCGCCGGCGTGGCCAGCGTGGACCTGGACCTGTCGCGCGACGGCGGCGCCACGTGGCTGCCGCTGGCGAGAGGCGCCACGGGCGAGCGCCTGACGATTCGCGCCTCCGGCGCGAGCAGCGGCGTCATGCGCGTGCGCGTGCGCGACTCGGCGGTGTCCGCGCGCGCCGACACGAGCGACGAGCCCTTCGCGGTGTGCGGGCTGTTTCGCGAAGCGGTGCGAACGCCGTTGGGCTTCGCCGCCACGCAGCTGGAGCGCGCGGACCTGGACGGCGACGGACTCGAGGATGCCGTGGCGGCGAGCGCCACGCACGCGGCGGTGCTGCGCGGCACGGGCACGGGAGCGTTCGCGCCCGGCGCGCCGTTCGACGTGGACGCCTCACGCCGCATGCGCCTGGCCGACGTGAACGCCGACGGGCTGGCCGACCTGGTCACGCTGGGCGCGGGCACGCTGGCGTGGCGCGCGGGCGACGGCGCGGGCGCGTTCGCGCTGCCGCGGCTGGTGGCGCAGTCGGGCGGCGTGGACTTCGTGGCGGGCGACTTCGACGCCGACGGCCGCGCCGATGCCGCGCTGCTGGTGAGCGACGCGGCGGGCGCGCGGCTGGTGGTGCGATGCTCGGCCACGACACCGTTCGACCGCGAGTGGTCGGCGCCGGTGACGGGCGCGCCGCAGCAACTGGTGGCCGCCGACCTGGACGGCGACGGCATCACCGACCTGGCCGTGGCCACCGCGGGCGAACTCCAGCTGTGGCGCGGCGGCGGCGCGGCCGGGCGCGGCGACGGGCGCTTTGCGCTCGCCACCACGCGCGCGCTGCCCGGCGGCGCGGGCGAGCTTTCGGTGGGCGACTTCGATCGCGACGGCCGGCTGGACGTGGCGGCGTGCGCGCGGGTGACGAGCGACGTGTGGACGCTGGGGACCTCCTCGGTGCTCCCCGCGACCGAGCTGGTTCTGGGAACTCCCACCGCGAGTCACGCCGGTGACACGCCGCGCTCGCCGGTGGTGGCCGACTTCGACGGCGACGACCGCGCCGACATGGCGGTGATCGCGCCGGGCGCCGCGCAGGTGCGCGTGCTGGGCGGGACCGACGCGGGCTTCTCGCCGCCCGCAAGCTTTGCCGGCGGCACGGGCGCGCTGCTGGCGGGCGACTTCCTGCGTGACGGCGCGGCCGACCTGCTGGTGGCGCGCCCCGAAAGCTCCGACGTGCTGTGCCTGCCCGCGCAGTGCCCGCCGCGCGGCGCCGCCCAGGTGCGGCTGAAGTCGCGTCACGCGGGCGAGCGCTGGAGCGTGGGCTTTGCGCGCCCCGTGGCCTGGTCGCGCACCGGCGCCGTGGCGCTGGCCCGCGTGGAGCTGTCGCGCGACGGCGGCGCGCACTGGACGCCCGTGTCGAGCGCGATGGTGGATTCGCAGCTGACCATCGTGGTGAGCGGCCCCGCGACCGCCCATGCGCGCGTGCGCGTGTGCGATGCCACGTCGAGCACGCGTGCCGACGAGAGCGCGGAGTTCGCGATTGTGGAGCCGTTCGCCTCCGCTGAGCGTGTGATCGAACCGCTGCTGGCCGCTTCGGGCACGGCGCTGGCGCTGGGAACGCCGCGCGCCGACGGCACGAGCGACGCGGCGCTGGTGGCGGGCGGCCGGGTGACACTGGCGCACGGGCTGTCGTCGTCCGAGGACGTGGGCGAGACGGGCGTGCAGCGCGCGCTGCTCACCGACCTGGACGGCGACGGACACGACGAACTGGTGACGATGACGGCGAACGCGCTGCGGGTGAGGCGCGGGCTCGGAGACGGCGGCTTTGGCGTGGCGCGCACGCTGGCGACCGCCGGCGCCAACGCCGCGCTGCTGACGGGCGACTTCGACGAGGACGGCATCCCCGACCTGGCCGCGGCCTGCGGCGTGTCGCCCGCGCAACGCGTGATGCTGTGGCGCGGGCTCGGCGTGGACGTGGATTCGCGCATGGCATTCGGCGGCGCCACGCAGGTGGCGATCCCCTCGCCCGCCACCGCGATGACGCGCGCCGACGTGAACGGCGACGGCATCACCGACCTGGTGGTGGCGCACGCGGGCGGGCTGAGCACGCTGCTCGGCAACGGCAGCGCCGGGCGCGGCAACGGAGTGTTTCGGGTGGCGGGCACGCGCGCGTTCGGGGCCGGCGCGGTGTGCGCGCTGGTGTGCGCGGACTTCGACGGCGACGGCCACCCGGACGTGGCGGGCGCCGACAGCACGCTGGGCGCGCTGCTGGTGAGCGCGGGCGACGGCGCGGGCGGCTTCGCTTCGGCGATCACCGTGGCCCGGGCGCCGCGCGCCGCCGACCTGGCGTGGGGCGATTTCGATGGCGACGCGCTGGCGGACATCGCGCTCGCGTCGCCCACCGGCGTCGCGCTGCTGCGCGGCAGCGGGCGCGTGGCGGCCGGGGGCTTTGCGCCTGCCGGAGTGGTGAGCACGGACCGCGCACCGCGCGCGCTGGTGCTGCGCGACACGGACGGCGATGGCGCATGCGAGATCGTGGTGCTCGACGGCGAGCGCGGCGCGCTGGCGATCATCAGCGGCGCCTCGAGTGCAGCCGGTCCGGTGACGCTGGACTCCCCTGCGGCCCTGCATCCCACCGTGGGCGCCGAGTTGGAGCTGCACTGGAGCGGGCTGCTGGCCGCAGATCTGGACGTGACCTACGACGAGGGCGCGCACTGGCTGCCCCTTGCGCGCGGCGTTCAGGGTGGCGCCTTCGCGTGGACCGTGAGCGGACCGCCGGCCGGACTGGCGCGCGTGCGCGTACGCGACACGTTCGCGCCCGTACGCGGCGACACCACGGCGGCGTTCGCGATCGAGCCCGTCACGCTCGGTGTGGCGCCCGCGCTGCCGCGCCTCGCGCTGCTGGGACGCGCGACGCCCAATCCGTCGCGCGACGTGACCACGCTGGAGCTGGCGCTGCCACGCTCGGGTGAGGCGCGCATCGAGGTGTGCGACGTGGCCGGACGCGCGGTGCGGCTGCTGCATCGCGGCGCGCTGGCGGCGGGAGCGCACACCCTCGCGTGGGACGGGCGAGGCGATTCGGGCGACCCCTTGCCGCCCGGCGCCTACTTCGTGCGTGCACGCGTGGCCGGCGCGGACCTGGCGCGGAAGGTGGTGCGGGTCAGGTAGGGGCGCGGTGCGCTTCTCCCCTATAGTCCGGGGGTCATCACCGATCAGCGCCCCACGCGCCACGACCCCGACCCCGACCCGGAGGCGATCCATGCGCCGTCTGCTCGCCCTCGCGCTACTGCTGATGAGCGCGACGACCGCCCACGCCGTCGTCCGCCCCGACGGCACGCACGCGCCGCTCGCGCACACGTACTCGATCGTCGCGCGCGATCCCGCCACCGGCGAGTTCGGCGTGGCCGTGCAGTCGCACTACTTCTCGGTGG
>JADLGX010000262.1 GCA_020849095.1 Candidatus Eiseniibacteriota bacterium | reverse complement strand
GGCGGCCAGTGAAGAAGCCGCCATCTCGCTCGAACTGCTCGTCGAGGTGCGCAACAAGCTCACCGAGGCGTATCGCACCGTGATGAACATCCAGTAACCCCCGGGACCCCATGGCCGACTCCGAACTCCCACTCGTCAACGCCGTCCGAGGCATGGACAGCTCGCGCCGTTTCCTGGCCGCGGGCCTTCTCGTCGCCTTGATCGTCGGCATCGGCTTCGTCGGCCGCTGGGCCTCGACGCCGACCTACGTGACCCTCTTCCACGACATGGACCTCAAGGAGTCCGGCGCGGTCGGTGAGGCGCTCGCCAAGGCGAACATCCCGTACAAGCTCGGCGCGAGCGGCACCGACGTGCAGGTGCCCGCGGTCGAGGTGGCGCGCGCCCGTGTCGCGCTCGCCAAGGACGGGCTGCCCGCCAACGGCCGCCCGGGCCTCGAGCTGTTCGACAAGCCGTCGTGGGGAATGACGGACTTCACGCAGCGCGTCACCTACCAGCGCGCGCTCGAGGGCGAACTGGCGCGGACGATCGGCCAGCTGTCGGGAGTCGAACGCGCCGAGGTGCACCTGTTGCTGCCCAACGTCAGCACGATCCGCCGCCAGGACCGCCAGGCCGGAGCCTCGGTCGTCCTGTCGCTCAAGGGCGGCACGCCGCTGTCGTCCGAGACCGTGCAGGGCATCACGTACATCGTCAGCAACAGCGTCGAGGGACTGAGCGCGGACAACGTGGCGGTCATGGACAACGCGGGCCGCGTGCTTTCCATGCCCAGTTCGGGCGCGGGCGGCGCCGGCCTGACCGGCCGCCAGCTCGAGGTGGCGCACGGCATCGAGTCGCACGTCGTGACCAAGATCGAGGAACTGGTGGGCACGGTCGTGGGCGTGGGCCGGGTGCGCACCGAGGTCACGGCGATGGTCAGTTTCGACCAGGTGGACGCGACCACCGAGACCTACAACCCCGACGGCCAGGTGCTTCAGACCGAACAGCGCAGCGAGGGCGGTCCCGCGGACGCGGGCACGCCGCAGACCATCGTCAGCAACCAGTACCAGAACTCCCGGCGGCTCGAGAAGAGCACGAGCCTCGCGGGCCGGCTCACCAAGCTCACGGTGGCGGTGCTCGTGGACGAGAAGGCCATGCGCGCCGGAGAGAAGGAAAAGCAGCTCGCCGACATCGAGGCCATGGTGCGCAACGCCGTCGGCGTGGACAGCACGCGCGGCGACCGGCTGACCGTGCTCGCCGTGCCGTTCGAGCCCGTGCAGGTCGAGGCCGGGGACAAGAACGCCAAGCCCAAAGTGGACCCGATCGCCGTGGCCGAGCGCGTGAGCCATCCGCTCATCGGCGTGGTCGCGATCATCGTGATGCTGCTGATCGCGCTGCAGGTGAAGGGGTTGCTGACGCCGCCGCGCGCGGTGGCGGCGGCCCGGGGCGCGCCCGGCGCGGCGGGAGGCACCGGCGCGGCCACCGGCCCTTTGGCGCTCGCCGCGGAGGCTGAGTATCCGCGGCTCCACGAGGACAGTGAAGTCACGAAGCTGAAGAACCGGCTCAAGCAGGAGTCGAGCGAACGGCCCGAAGTCACGGCCCAGGTCCTCAAGGCCTGGCTGGCGGAGAACTGATGAGCGTGGGACAGAAGCGCGGACGAGGCGCCATGGAAGACAGCGAGCGGCTCACCGGTCCCCAGAAGGGGGCGGTGCTCTGCATGGCGCTCGGCGCGGAACGTTCCGCCCGGATCATGCAGATGCTGTCGCCGCGCGAGGTCGAGCTGGTCTCGCGCGAGATCGCCGGCCTGCCCATGGTCGGAGCCGACCGCGTCAATCACGTGCTCAGCGAGTTCCAGCAGGTCTCCCGCGCGGTCGAGTCCGTCGCGAGCGGCGGCATGGACCTGGCGCAGGAGATCCTCGAGACGGCGCTCGGGCCGGTCAAGGCCAAGGCGATCCTCGAGAAGATCCAGGAACAGATGGTGGACACCGGGCTCAAGCGGCTGCGCAACGCGCAGCCCGAAGTGCTGGCCGGCATCCTTCGCGGCGAGCATCCGCAGACCATCGCCCTGATCCTGGCGCACCTCGACCAGCGCCAGGCCGCCAGCGTGATCACGGGCATGGAGCCCGCGTTCGCGGCCGAGGTGCTCTACCGCATCGCGCGCATGGACAAGATCTCGCCCGACATGCTGCTGCTGGTCGAGAGCGGGCTGTCGAGCAAGACCGATCTGTCGCTGTCCGAGGAAATGCGTGTCTCGGGCGGGCCGAGCGCGGTGGCCAAGCTGCTCAACCTGACCGGCCAGAGCCTCGAGAAGGAACTGCTCGAGACGATCGGAGGCCGCAGCACCGACATCGCCGACCAGATCAAGGCCCTCATGTTCGTCTTCGAGGACCTCATGCTGGTGGACGCCAAGGGCATCCAGCGCGTGCTGCGCGACGTGGACGCCAAGGACCTCGCCCTCGCGCTCAAGGCGGCGACCGACGAGCTCAAGAAGCACATCCGCTCGAACATGTCCGAACGCGCCGGCCAGGCCCTCGAGGAGGAGATCGAGATGCTGGGCCCCGTGCGCGTGAAGGACGTCGAGGCGGCGCACGCACGCATCATCGAGGTCGTCCGCGGTCTGTCGGACGCCGGCGAAATCATGATCGCGGGCCGCGGGGGTGGCGATGACATCATTCAGTGACCCGGACCAGTGGTCGCCGCTGTCGCTCGCGCGCGTGCAGGTCGGGCCGGGGGCGCACGTCGTGGCCGACGCCGCCCCGGCATCGGTGCTCGACACGCCGGGGGACGAGGGCTCGTGGCTGCCGTCGTTCGCGTCGGATGCGCAGTCCGCGCAGGATCTGGGCGAACAGGAAGCCTATCGCCGCGGACGCGAGGATGCGACGCGCGAGGAGCGCGCGCGCGCCGACGAACGCTGCCGCACGGCGCTGCAGGCCGTGGCGCGGGCGGCCGCGCACCTGGAGAGCATCGCGAGCGAGTTCTCGCGTGACCGCGAGCGCGACCTGCAGGCGGTGGCGCTCGCCGTCGCCCGGTCTCTCGTGCGCCGCGAGCTGAGTGCCACACCCGAGATCCTCGGGGAGCTCGTCACGCGCGCCATCGAACTCCTGCCGCTCGACCAGACGCTCGAGGTGCGCGTGCACCCGGACGACATGCGGACGCTGGGCGCCAACCTGGACGCGCTCGTTCCGCCCGGACGCTCCGTGAAGCTGCAGTGGATCGCGGACGCCGCCGTGGACCGGGGCGGATTCCTGGTCGAGAGCCCGGCCCGGATCATCGACGGCCGCACCGACGTGGCGCTGCGCGTCCTCTACGAGAGGTTCGACCATGAATGAGCCCCTCGTGGCCGACTGGCCGGAACGCTCGCTCGGCATGCTGGAGGAGGCGCCGCGCTTCACCGTGCTCGGACGCGTCACGCGCGTGATCGGCCAGGTGGTCGAGGTGACGTCCCTGCCCGTCGCCGTGGGCGACGTGTGCCGGATCGCGCCCGACGACCGCACCGGCATTCTCGCGCAGGTCGCGGGCTTCCACGAGCGCGGCGTGCTGCTCATGCCGCTGGGCGAACTGGAGGGCATCCGCCCCGGCGACAACGTCACTCCGCTCGGCCGCTCGTTCTTCGCGCGCGCGGGCGAGCAGATGGTGGGCCGCGTCCTGGACGGCCTCGGCCGCCCGATCGACCACGACCGCCCGCTCGGCCACACGCGCCGCATGCCGCTCAGCGCCGATCCGCCCAACCCGCTCACCCGGCCCCGCATCGACGCGCCGCTGGCGACGGGCGTGCGCGCGATCGACGGTCTGCTCACGCTCGGTCGCGGGCAGCGCATCGGCATCATGGCCGGCTCCGGCGTGGGCAAGAGCGTGCTCCTGGGCATGATCGCGCGGCGTTCCAACGCCGATATCAACGTGATCGCGCTGCTCGGCGAGCGCGGACGCGAGGTGCGCGAGTTCCTCGAGCGCGATCTCGGTCCCGAGGGGCTCGCCCGTTCGGTGGTCGTCGTCGCCACCAGCGACCAGGCGCCGGTCGTGCGCGCCACCGGCGCCTACGTGGCCACGGCGATCGCCGAGTACTTCCGGGACACCGGTCGCAACGTGCTGCTCATGATGGACTCCGTCACCCGTGTCGCCATGGCGTGGCGCGAGATCGGCCTCGCCGTGGGCGAGCCGCCGACCACCAAGGGTTATCCGCCGTCGGTGTTCGCGGCCCTGCCGCGCCTGCTCGAGCGGGCCGGCACCTCGGACAAGGGCAGCATCACGGGGCTCTACACCGTTCTCGTCGAAGGCGACGACTTCAACGAGCCGGTGGCCGACTCCGCGCGCTCGATCCTGGACGGCCACATCGTGCTGACGCGCCGGCTCGCGCACCAGAAGCACTTTCCCGCGATCGACGTGC
>JADLGX010000261.1 GCA_020849095.1 Candidatus Eiseniibacteriota bacterium | reverse complement strand
TGTACGCGCGTGATGCCGCGCGACTTTTCAGCGGGGAGCGTGCTGGATGCGGCCGTCCGGCTTGATCTCGAGCACCGCGCCGCCCTTGCAGCGCTCGCGCACCCAATCCTCCATCGCGCCGCGGATCACCTGGCCGCTGTCGATCTTGTTCCGGCCCCCGGCGAGCGCGTCGTAGCTGTCGCCGCCCGACGCCATGAAGTTGTTGACCACCACCTTGTAGAGGCGCGCCTCGTCGAACGAGCTGCCGTCGGTGTTTGTGATCGAGATCACGCGGCTCATCGCCGGCGCATTCATGTCCAGCACGTAGC
Organism: Candidatus Eiseniibacteriota bacterium; assembly: GCA_020849095.1. Classification (GTDB taxonomy): domain Bacteria; phylum Eisenbacteria; class RBG-16-71-46; order RBG-16-71-46; family RBG-16-71-46; genus CAIXRL01. The sequence goes on along the minus strand of JADLGX010000261.1, from coordinate 14,203 downwards.
GGATGCCGCTCACCTGGGTGATGCGGTCGCCACGCAGGGCCTGCTCGAGCGCGCGGCGCACCTCGGCGCCGGTCAGCTCCATCGTGACCATGGTGTTGTCGAACGGCATCACGTCGTAGACCATGCCGCGAGTGACCGGGCCCGCCGCCATGTTGGCGCGCATGCCGCCCGGGTTCTGCATGGCGATGTCCGCTCCGGTGGCGAAGCGCATGGCGTCGGTGATGAAGTCCCCGATCGTCGCCTCGGGCCGGTTGCGGTCGAGCGGCACGCTCGACTTGCCCAGCACGGTCGCGGCGACCGGACCCACTTCGGCGTTCCAGCGTTCGACGCGCGCGACCCACGCCGTGTCCGCCTCGAGCTCGTCGGCGAACACCTGCAGCATGCGGCTGCGCGACTCGACCACCTTTCGCCCGACCGGATCCACCGTGTAGTCGGCCAGCGCCAGCCACTGGCCGTTCGCGCCGGCCACCATGACCGGGGCGCCCTGGATGCGATCGTCCACCACGTTGTGGCTGTGCCCGCCGAACCAGCCGTCCACGCCGCGAATGCCGTTCGCGAGCCGCGCGATATCGCCGCGCGCCTTGCGTGACGAGTCGGTCTCGGCCGGAATGTGCCCGACCGCCACGACCAGCCCGGCGCCCGCCTTGCGAAGGCGCGCGGGGATCGGGGCCGCGGTGGCGGAGTCGTCGGCGAAGCGCAGGTGCGCCACGTAGGCCGGCATCGTCACGCGGGGCGTTCCCGGATAGGCGAGGCCGAAGATGCCCACGCGCACGCCGCGCCGCGTCACGGTGGTGTCGCTGCGCACCCACCACGGGCGCTTGTTCGTCCGGCGCTCGAGCATGTTGGCGCCGAGCGCGGGGAACTTCATCGCCATGACGCGGTTCTTGAGCGTGTCCGCGGTCCAGTCGAACTCGTGATTGCCGATCGCGGCGGCGGCGTAGTCGAGCAGGTTCATCTGCTCCACGACCGGCCTGCCGTACTGCAGGTTCGAGATCATCGTGCCCTGGAAGATGTCGCCGCCGTCGATGAGCACGGTGCCTTCGGGGTTCTCGCCGCGGTACTTCTCGATGATCGCGGCCAGCGCGGGAGTGCCGCCCACCGGACGGCCCGAACGACGGTCGCGCGTGCCGCCCAGGATGGCCCCATGAAAGTCCGTCGTCTCGAGCACGCGCACCTGCGGGTAGCGCAGGTTGCTCACCATGCCCAGCCACTGCGCCCTCGTGAGCGTGGCGTCGAACGCGATGCCGCCGCGGCCGGGAGCGCCCGCCAGGCTCACGCCGGTCAGCAGGCCGCGCCAGAACGCCAGGTCGCCCGCGCCCGTGCGGGGCGTCGCCAGGCTGTATTCCGCGCTGCGCGCGCAGCGCTCGGCCCAGTCGAGCGCGGTGACCACGCGCGCCGGGCGGAAGGGATCGAAGCGCTCGCCCTGACCGTCGCGTCCGAGAACGCCCTTCGACAGGATGCCGTCGAGCCACGGCTCAAGCGAATCCGGCACGTCGGCGAACGCTCCCGAGGGCCGTCCCGAGCGCCAGCCGAACGCCCGGCCGAGCCAGTACGCCAGGTCCACGCGCCGCGCGGGTTCGTGGGGGATCAGGTGGCGCACCTCGGAGGGGGGCGCCACGCCGAGCCGCACGAGGCGGTCGATGAGCGGGCGCTCCGGAGTGGGGGCGTAGTCGGGCAGCACCGTCCACGACGGCTCGAACTTCGCGCTCACGTGCTGCGCCTTGCGCACGCTCGCGAGCAGCGCGTCCGGCGCCGTGCCGCCCCGCCACACGCGGGGCGCGCGGCGGATCATGGTGAAGTCGCCGCCGCCCGCGGCGCGGTAGCTGTTGACCACGACGCGCAGCCGCTTCTCGGGAGCGAGCGGCGCCCCGGCGAACGTCAGATGACGCACGCGGTCGCCGGCGGGGCGCGTGAGATCGATCTCGTACTGCACGCCCATCGCCATGTCGAAGTTCCAGCCCGGCATGCCGGGTTCGGCGAGCGGCCTGCCGTCGTCGTAGGTGTAGGTGGCCAGGTAGCGCGCCGAGTGTTCGAGAGCGGCCTCGAGCTCGGCGCCGGTCATCTCGACGGTGACGAGCGTGTTGTCGTACGGGTACAGGCGCATCAGGTCGCGCACGCGGATGGGGCCCGCGGGCACGCGCTGGGCGGGATCGAACAGCGCCGCCAGCGACACGTCGGCGCCGCTCGCCTCGAGCTGCGCGCGGTGCACCATCTGCCACAGCGGGCCGTCGGCGAATCGCCCGCCCGCCATGGCCAGTTCGCCGTCCGCCTGGGCGACGACCTCGTCGAGCGCCGCCTTGGTGCGCGCCGCGTAGGGCGCGAACTGCGCCGCGAACGCCTCGTCCGTGGCGGTGGAGTCGCCGAACGTCACGAGGCTGGTGCGCCGCTGGGTCAGCTTCCACGGGCTCGCCGGCGTGTCGCGCACGAGCGTGAGGTCGATGCGGCCCATGCCCTCGGCCGCCTTGCCGGCCTGCGTCACCACCGTGCCGGAGATGTCGGCGTACGGCAGCATCTGGTGCGTGTGCGCCAGGATCACCACGTCGATGCCCCGCACCTCGCTGGCCAGCTGATGCCCGAAGTTCTCGCCGGGCGCATCGCCGCGGCGCGCCTCGCCGGTGCGCGGGTCCTTCTCGAGCCCGGTGTGCGCGAGCGCGATCACCACGTCGCAGCGTTCGGCTCCGCGCAGGCGCGCGACTTCCTTGCGCGCCACCTCGATGGGCGAGAGGAACACGTACCCGGCCCACTGCGCCGAGTCCGCCATGAGCGGCACCGCGGGCGTGCAGAGTCCGATCACGCCGACGCGCACGCCGTCGTACTCGCGAACGAGCGAGGGCGGAAACGCGGGCGAGCCGTCGGAGCGCACCACGTTGGCGGCGAGCCAGGGAAAGCGCGAGGAGGCGCGCGCCGAGTCGATGCCGGCGGGGCCGTGGTCGAACTCGTGGTTGCCCAGGGCCATCGCGTCGTAGCCCAGCGCGTTCATCGCCGCGCTCACGGGCTCCGGCATTCCGGCTGGCTCGCGGTGCCACACGCTCACCAGCGGAGATCCGGCCATCGCATCGCCGGCGTCCAGCAGCAGCACGGGGCGGCCCTCGGCGCGCACCTTGGCGATGCGCGTGGCGGCGCGGGCCAGTCCACGCGCGGCGGGCTTGTCGAGCAGGTCATCCCAGGGCAGCAGCGAGCCGTGGACGTCGGTCGTGTGCAGCACGGTGATCCGGGCTTCCTCGGCGGCGGCGGGGAGCGCGAAGGCGAACAGGGCGAGGGCCAGGACGGCGAGCGAACGGCGCATGGAAGAAACGACCTCCGAAGACGCGAGGAAGCAGGGATCCGGTGCTTGGGATTCGAGCCGGGCCCGGGACCGTAACAGCGAGCCGGGCCGCGGGCCAGCCCTTCGAAAGCCGGGCCGGACGGCCCCATCGGCCGCCCTTGTCCACCGGGAATACGCGCCCCTATAGTGTCGCCTTCCCACGCACCCGAAGTTATTTTCCGACTCCAGGACCGTCATGACTCCAGAACTTCGCTGCCCCAGCTGCGGCCAGCTCAACGACTCGGCCCTCGAAGAATGCGCGAACTGCAGCTTTCCGCTGCACCTCGGCAAGAGCGGCGTCGCCGCATCGGCGGAGTTGCCCGCCCCCGAACCCGCGCCGGTCGCGCCCGCTGCGCCCGCGCCGCCGCCGCCGCCCGCGCCCGAACCCGTCCCGGCCCGCCCGGCCCAGGCGTTCGACCCCAACATCCGCCGCGTGCGGCCGGTTCGTCCGCGTCCGCCGCGGAGTCCGCAGGAAGCGCTGCAGCTCCAGTTGTGGCTGGTGCTGGGCGGCATCGCGGTGCTGATCATCATGTACACCGCGTTCAAGGGCTTCCAGCAGAACAACGCCCCGTCGCCGCAGCAGGTCGCCGGCGCGAACGAAGAGATGCAGCACGCCGCCACCATGGCGCGAGGCGAGCTGGCCAAGGACTCCACCAACGTCAACGCGCGCATCATGCTGGCCAACATCCTCTACGACACGGCCAACTGGTCCGAGGCGATCATCCATTACCGCTCGGCGCTGCGCAGCGAGCCCGACAAGGTCACGACGCTCGTGGACCTCGGCGTGTGCTACTTCAACCTCGGCAGTTCGGAGGAGGCGGTCACGCTCTTCCAGAAGGCGCTGTCGGTCGAGCCCAACCATCCGGTCGCGCTCTTCAACATGGGCGTGGTGCGCGAAAGCCAGAGCCAGTTCAACGAGGCGCTCGAATTCTACGCCCGGGCCTCGAGCGCGAAGGACGTTCCCGCGCCCATGCTGCAGGGGCTCGCGGAGGCGACGCAGCGGGTGAAGGACAAGATGAGCGGCGCGCCTCCCGCCACGGGCGGCGGCCGGTAGCGCAAAGGCGAGCGGGCCTCGTTCCTAGGGAACGAGGCCCATTTCGCGCAGCGCCTCACGTGTGGCCGGTCCGCAGGACTCACGCCGCCCGGCGGCCAGAGCGGCGACCAGCCCCGCCAGGTCGTCCGGCGTGTCCACGTCGGGCAGCGTGGGCAGCGTCCGCACGGGCAGCCCGGCGCGCTTCGCCTGGGCCAGCGTGTCGGTGAGCGTGGTCGGCGAACTCCATTGGATGTTGCGGAAGATCGCCACCGCGGTGCGCCGCCGCATGCCCACCAGCCAGTAGCCGCCGTCCTCGGATGGCCCCAGCACGACGTCGGCGCCGTCCATCGCGGCGAAGGCCGCTGCAAAGTGCTCCACGGCCAGCGCCGGGCAGTCGCTGCCCACGATCACCGCGCGATCGATCGGCGAGACGAGCATCGCATTCATCGCGGCGGTCATGCGCTCACCCAGGTCGGGGCCTTCCTGCCGGCGCTCGGCCAGCCCCGCGTCGCCGCGAGCGGGGCCGTCGTCGGCCCACCAAAGTGTGCGGTCCAGCTCGGCGCCGCGGGCCGCGGCGAGCGTGTCCTCGAGCATGGCCGCGTAGAGCCGGGCCGCGAGTTCGGCGGGCAGGGCGGGCGAGAGCCGGGTCTTGACCCGGCCGGCCACCGGGTGGCGGGCGAAGATGCCGATGCGGTCCATGCGTGGTGTGCCTCCGGCGGACAAACTACCAAGGTTGACGGTCGCGCGCCCCCTTCCTACAGTCCCCGGCTCACATCATCCATCCTCGCCGGGGCCGCCCGGCCGACTCCTTCCGCAGGATCCCGAGAGCCACTCATGTCCAATCCGCACTATCAGGTCGTCGTGGTGGGCACCGGCCCGGGCGGCTACGTCGCCGCCATTCGCGCCGCACAGCTGGGCCTCAAGACCGCCGTCGTCGAAAAGGACGAACTGGGCGGCACCTGCCTGAACTGGGGCTGCATCCCGACCAAGGCCTGGGTCGGCACGGCTCATCTGTACGAGCAGATCAAGCGCGCCAAGGAGTACGGCATCGAGGTCGGTGAGCCGAAGATCCTGTGGCCCGAGCTGGTCGCGCGAAAGAACAAGATCGTCAAGCAACTCACGGGCGGCGTCGGCTCACTGCTGAAGGGCCGCGGCGTGGACATCCACCGCGGCACCGCGCGCCTCACGAGCGCCAACCATCTCGCCATCTCGCTCAACGCGGGCGGCACGCAGGAAGTCACGGCCGACAACGTGATCGTGGCAACGGGCGCCTACGCGTGGATGCCGCCGGGCTGGTCGCTCGACGGCGAGCGCGTCATCGGCAGCAAGGAGGCGCTCGACCTCACGAAGCAGCCCCGGCGCATCGCCATCCTGGGCGGCGGCGTGGTGGGCAGCGAGTTCGCCTGCTTCTTCGCCGCCATCGGCACGCAGGTCACGCTCATCGAGATGCTGCCGCGGCTCGTGATGGTCGAGGACGAGGAGATCTCCGCGGCTCTCGAGCGCGAGATGAAGAAGCACAAGATCGCCGTGCACCTGAACACCAAGGTCGAGGACCGCAAGGACAACCCGGACGGCTCCATCACGCTCACGCTCGCCGGCGGCAAGACGGTCGAGGTGGACACGGTGCTGGTCGCGACCGGGCGGCGTCCCTACAGCGAAGGACTCGGGCTCGACGCGCTGGGCGTCACTCCGGGTGAGCGGGGCCGCATCTCGGTCAACGACCGGCTGCAGACCCGGCTCGCCAACATCTACGCCATCGGCGACGTCACCGATCTCAAGCAGCTCGCGCACTTCGCGAGCGCGCAGGGCAAGGCGGCCGCCGAGCTGATCGCCGGCCACGGCGCGCAGACCAACTGGCGCGCGGTGCCGGGCGCCACGTTCACCAATCCCGAGATCGGCAGCGTGGGCCTGACCGAGGCGCAGGCGATCGCCGAGGGCCGCAAGGTCAAGGTCGGGCGCTTCCCGTTCCGGGCGCACGGCCGCAACATTGCCGACGGCGAGACCACCGGGTTCGTGAAGCTCGTCGGTGACGCCCAGACCGACCAGGTGCTCGGCGCGCACATCTTCGGCGCCAAGGCGAGCGAACTGATCCACGAGTGCTCGCTGGCCATCGCGGCGGACCTGAACATCGCCGACCTGGCGCAGGCCATTCACGCGCACCCGACGATGCAGGAAGTCGTCGGCGAGGCCGCCGAGGACGCCGACGGCATGGCGATTCACCTGTTGCGCACGGAAGCGAAGGCGGCCGCGAAGAGCTGACCGGTTCTTTCGAGCCTGCAAGGAAGCAAGACGCCCGCGGAGCAGGATGCTCCGCGGGCGTTCGCCTTTTCCGCCGTTCGCCGGCTTCAGCGCATCACGGCGATGTTCCGGGTGGACGCTGCCGTCAGCGGACCGCCGTCAACCGGCTCGCGCCTTCGGGCGCGAGCCGCACCTCGGCCTTGTTGCGGTCCAGCATGAGCACGGTCACGTCGGGGTCCACCATGAGCTTCTCGGGCTGGAACGCCGTCCGGATTTCGATCGGCCTGCGTTGGCCCGTGCCCAGTTCGAGCCGCGTGCGCCCTTCCCGCCAGGCGGGCGACTTCTTTCCCGCCTTCGGGAACCGCTCCCCGCTCACGGCCGCGACGTCGAACGACATCGTGCCCGTGCCCACGTTGCGGACGAAGCCGGTCACCTTCCAGCCCTTGCCGTCCTTCACCAGACGGTAGTCCTCGATCAGGTAGTGCGGCACGGTCACGGTGAGGAACCACTGCTTCGCGAACGCGTCGAACGCGGTCGTGTCCGCCGCGTGCGACCGCTGGATGGCCAGGTAGTCCTGCAGCGCCGCGGGGTCCTCGGTGTCGCGGAACTTCGCCATGTACTCGCGAATGGCCGCCATGCTCCGCTCCTCGCCCATGAAGCGGTGAAGCATCCACAGCGCCCAGCCGCCCTTGTCGTACCAGATGCGGTTGTCGCCCGGCAGCGCGCCGTCGATCTCGGTCAGCGGCCGCTCGGAGTCGGGGCGGCGCAGCCGCCCGTAGCGGGTCTCCATCTGCTTCGCGAAGCCCTGCCGCTGCTGCTCACCGCGCACCTTGTCCACCAGCAGCAGCGTGGAAAAGTGGGCCATGCCTTCGGACAGCACGGCCGAGCCCGGCCCGTCGGCCACCATGGCCATGTTGGGCCACCACATGTGGGCGGCCTCGTGGCCCGCGATGCAGAACGCGGCGCTGCCGTCGTCGCGCGAGCGCGTGAGGAACCCGATGCCCTCGCTGAACGAGATGTTCCCCGCCGGCGCCTGCGCGTAGGTGGGCCAGCCCGCGAACTCCGACAGGCGGAGCGTCTTCCACGGGTAGGGGGCGAACCACTCGCCGTACCAGCGTCGCGCTCCTTCGAGCGCGTCGAGCATCTCGTCCACGTTGTACGGGTGGCGCGAGTCGTAGTACACGGCGACTCCGTCGCGCTCCTTCACGCTCCAGCGGCCCGCGATCAGGTTGAAGATGCGCACGGGGTGGTCGGTGCGCCACTCGCTCACGCGCCGTCCGCCCTTCACCGTCTCGGACACGCGCTCCCCGGTGGCGTTCACCATCAGGTCGGCCGGCACATCCACGCGCATGTGCACATCGTACGGGTGGAGCGCGGTGGGGATCATCGCGTGATTGCGCTCCTTCCACCAGCCCTGGGGCCATTCGCGCGGATCCGAGTTGTTCTTGCCCTCCTCGACCGCGCCGTCGGGAAAGAAACCCACCAGCGGCACGAACGTCACGTCACCGAATCCGGTCAGCACGATGCTCGACGGCGTGATGAACTCCATCTCGTAGCCGCCATTGCGCGAGATGCCGTCGGGCTGGCGGCCCGAGAACGAGAACTCCAGCTTCACGCGCCCGCCCGGCTGCAGCGGCAGCGGCGGGTTCACGATCACGAGCCCGGACCGCGCCTGCGTGCTGGCCGGCTTGCCGTCGGTCTTCCACTCCAGCTTCTTCCAGCGCGGATTGACCGTCACCGGGAACTGCGCCATGGGCTTGTCGGTGCGGTTCTCGAGCACGTACGAGCCGCGCATCGTGAACGCGTGCTTCGGCGGGTCGAACGTCACGTCCAGATCCACGCTGTTCGTGGACGGGAGCGGAGCGTTCGACCACGTCTTCACGTTCTTGCGCCAGTAGTCGAGGCGATCCTTCTTGGCCGCGGCTCCCTGGTAGCCGTCCTGGACCTGCCAGCCCAGCACCGAGGCGCTCACGAGCGGCAGGATCAGGAACGGGGTGAGCGAGGCGAAGGACCGGGCCATGGCACCGGGGCGCAGCCGCAGCAGCGCGTTCGTCGCGTCCCGCTCGCGGCGCTCGAACCAGCGGACCGTGATCACCGTGAGGAACACCGCCATGCCCAGCCACATCACCCGATTCAGCGCCAGGGGCGTGGCGTCGTACTCGAACGTGGCGAGGTCGGTCCACTTGGTGCTGCCCCACAGGTTCCAGTTGAACACCCAGCTCATCTTGTCGCGCATCTGGAACCAGCCCGACAGGATCATCACGCCCAGCCCGACGGCATACGTCGCGTAGCGGTTGCTCGTGGCGGCGAACGTGGCCGACACGAACGCCGTCCACACGAGGAACGTGGGCACCAGCAGCAGCCCCCACACGATCACGAATGGCACGGGATCGAGCGGCACCTTGCCCTGCACCGCGAGCAGCACGAGGCTGCCGATGAAGCAGGCGAGCACGATGGCCAGTCCCAGCACGGTGTTGGCGAGCGCCTTGCCCGCCAGCATGGCGCCGGTGCGCAGGGGAGTGGAGTAGTAGATGGAGCCGAACCCCGTGCTGCGTTCGCGCTGCAGCGATTCGGTCGTGTAGAACAGGATCACCATGCTGATGAGCAGCGTGAGCGTGTTCATCATGCCGCTGGCCAGCGTGCCCGCCGTGTTGAGCAGCGGCGTGTCGAACGCGCCGACCCCGTACTCGTTGAGCAGGGTCTCGATGAGGATGAGCGGGACGAACAGGTAAAGGCCGGGCGCGCGGACGAGCAAGTACAGTTCGGCGCGCATCACCTCGAGCATCGTGGTCACGAAGCGCGGCGCGCTGCTCTTCATGCCCAGCGAGGCGAGCGGAGCGAGAACGGCCGGGCGTTCCGCCGGCGCGTTGGCCAGCGGAGAGCCGGCCAGGGCCGCGGCGCGCGTCCTGTCGTCCACGCGGGCGCCGCGCAGCTGGGTCTCGAACTTGCGGGCGAACGCGACCACGCTGCCCAGGCCGATCGCGGTGATCAGCAGGCGCTGCCACACGACGAGCGCGTCGAGCCCCACGTGCTGCTGGTTGTAGAAGTCCACGCCGCGATCCACCAGCAGCCAGGTTTCCTTGACCCAGCGCAGTCCGGTTGGATCGATGAACTGCAGCACCCGGTTCACCCACAGCGGCAGCCAGGACGGCGACCAGTCCCACAGGAAGAACGAGTCCAGCAGCAGCACGGCGATCGGCACCACGAACACGAGCACCGGCAGGCGCGACCAGCCGCCGATGGCGAAGCAGGCGCCGGTGAACAGGATCACGGTGGGCAGCGCGAACACGAACGCCGGCCGCAGGTAGTTGCCGATCTGGAACGGCCCGATGTACTCGGCATTGCCGCCGTGCGGCAGGACGTGGTTGCAGATCATCGAGAAGCCCACCTGCAGCGCCAGCACGCCCACGAAACTCGCGAGCACCGCCAGGTACTTGCCCCACACGTACTCGGCCGGCCGGAGCGGAGTCGAGTGGATGAGTTCGCCCACCTTCTGTTCGTCGTCGCGGATGATCGCCATGCCGGCCGCCACCGAGATGAAGAACACGTAGATCAGGCTGACCAGCATGATGAGGGTCTGCGTGACCGCGAACTCCGACGTGAGCCACGCCTTCCGCCCGCCGACGCGCGCGTCGCCCGAACCCATCTGCGCCCGGCCGGTGGACATCATGTAGACGAAAAAGGCCAGCAGGATCAGCTGCACCCAGAACATCGGGCGCTTGAGGCTGTGCATGAACTCGAGCCGGAAGACCTCGAACGTGCGTGCCAGACTCATGCGTGCACCTCCGCCGTCGCGACGCCGCCGGCGCCGGCCCCGCCATTCAAAGGCGCGCGCAGTCCGGGCAGCGCGCCGTTGCGCATCAGGACCAGGTACGCGTCCTCCAGCGTGGGCGCCACCTTCTCGAAGCCCGCCGGCACGTCGCCCTCGGGCTCGTACACGCGCACGCGGTGACGGCCTTCGACCAGCAGCTCCTGCGTGACCTGGCGGCTCTCGCGCAGCGCGGGCAGCTCGCTGGGGCTGACGACACCCTCGAAGATGCGCCCCGCCATGGCGTCGCGCGCCGCGCGCGGGGTGGTGCGCGCCACCAGCTGTCCGGCGCGGATCACGGCGAACTGCGGACACAGCACCGCGACGTCCTCGACGATGTGCGTGCTCAGCAGGACGATGCGCTCCTCGGCGAGCTGCGCGAGCAGGTGGTAGAAGCGCAGCCGCTCCTCGGGATCGAGCCCGGCTGTGGGTTCGTCCACGATCAGGAGGCGCGGGTTGCCCGCGATCGCCTGCGCGATGCCGAGCCGCTGGCGCATGCCGCCCGAGTACCCCTTCACCGAACGTTTGGCGGCGAACGACAGGTTCACGCGCTCGAGCAGCTCGTCGGCCAGCTTGCCCACGCCACCCGGCGCCGAGACTCCCTTGAGGCGCAGAAGGTGGAGCAGCATGTCGCGTCCGGACAGGTGCGCGTAGAAGCCGAAGTCCTGCGGCAGGTAGCCGAGCCTCTCGCGCAGCCAGTGCGGGCGGTCGAGCACGTCGATGCCGTCCAGCGTCACCCGGCCGGAGGTGGGCTCGAGAAGCCCGGCGAGCACGCGCATGAAAGTGGACTTGCCCGCGCCGTTGGGACCGAGCAGCCCGAACATGCCCAGCGGAACGTCGAGGTCGATGCCTTGAATGGCGGCCACGGGCCCCGGATAGACTTTGACGAGTCCGGTGATCTCGAGCATGGGAACTCCTGGGATGACAGTCGGGAGGGATTCGGGGAGCGGAGGCCCGCAGGTTACGCCCGCATCATGCCGATGGTTGCGCCCGAAGTGAGATTGGCGGGTGGGCGAGCGGTCGCTATGCTGCCGCCCCTATGCCGAATCCCCTGCGTCACGCTGCCGCGCTGTTGGTCGCCGCGCTCCTGCTGCCGTGCATGCCGCGGCCCGTTCACGCCGCCTACCACGCGCTCGAGAGCATCCCGGTCGAGTCGCCCGTCTATCGCATGGTCGAGGATCTCGCCGCCAGCTACGGCTTCGGCTCGGCGTTCCTGCACACCCAGCCGTGGGATCGCGCCGACCTCGGCCGCTTTCTCGACGAGCTGGCGCTCAACCGCCCCAGCGCTTCCGACGATCCGCTCGTCGTGCGCCTGCGCCGCGAGCTCGAGAGTGGCGGAGGTCCGGGCGGCTGGGACGCGCTCGTGCGGGCCGAGGACGAGCGCTCGTCGGTCGAACTGTCGCCCTACGCGCGCGCGAACTTCTCCGAGGACCGCGCCCGCCGCGAGATCGTGCGCGACTTCCGCGCGGGCGTGCAGGCGTCGGTCGCGTTCGGGGAGGGCCTGCTCGGCTGGGCGGACTTCTACTCGGGCACCACTTCCGCCGGCCCGCACGGAAATCCCGCGGACAGCCGCCACTTCGGGCTCATCGAGGGCGTGCAGCTGAACAGCTACTTCGATCGCGCCACGCTCACCTGGCGTGGACGCTGGGGCCGGGTGCAGGCGGGGCACACCTGGCTGCGCTGGGGGCCGGGCGCATGGGGCACCATGGCGCAGTCCGACGGCGCGCCCGCGTTCGACGTGATCGAGGCGCGCGTGCCGCTGCCGGGCCGCATGCAACTGGAGTGGTTCGTCGCCTCGCTCGACCCGGTCACGCAGAGCTACCTGGCCGGGCACCGGCTGGAGATCCGCCCGTCGGGCTCGCTCGACATTTCGTTCTCCGAGCTCGCGCGCTTCGACGGCAACGGCAGCGCGCCCCAGTACCTGCTGCCCCTGGTGCCCTACAGCCTGATCGAGAAGCGCCTGCTCAAGTCCGGCGACGCGGGCGCGGACTCCACCGACCGCTGGGCCAAGAACAACGTCATGTGGGCGGCCGACGTGGCATGGCGCTGGCGCCCGGGCGTGAGGGTGTACGGCGAGGTCGCCGTGGACGACATCAGCTTCAGCTCCGAGAAGCGCCCCCGCGCGCTGGCGTGGCAGCTGGGCCTGGACGCGCGGCGCGTTCGCGGAGGCCGGGCGTGGACGGCGCGCGCCGAGTACGCCCGGGTCTACCAGTTCACCTATTCGGTCTTCCACGCGCACGACTTCTCGTTCGCGGGCTACCCCACCGGGTTCGAGTTGGGGCCCGACGTGGACCGGGCCAACGCCCGGCTCGAGTACCGCACCGGCCCCGAATGGGCGTTCGGGGCGGAGGGCTCGTACCGCCGCAAGGGCGAGGGCCGTCTGGGGCAGTACTACGTGCCCGGCTCCGGCGCGCTGGACAACATGGTGCTGACCGGCGTGCTCGACGTGGACACGCGGGCCGCGCTGACCGCGGACTGGTCGCCGGCGCCCGGGCTGTCCGCGGGGCTGACGGCCGGCTGGGCCCAGGTCGCGGCGCTGGGGCACCAGGACGGGGTGGACGAGTCCGGCCCCTGGGGCGCGACCCGGCTCACCCTTCGCTGGTAGGCTGGCCGGCGGGCCGCGCGGCCGGAAGAGGGAACGGTCCCGGGTGGTGCTTTTGGCAGCCTCCCATGCTCCGTTCGACCCACTGCCCCCGCGGGAGTACGGCGGGTAGACTGGCCCCGTTTCGAGCAGCCTTTCCTGCCTGACTCCATCCAGGACACCCCAATGCCTCCAATCATTCGCGCGATCGCCTCACTCAAGCTGACGGTCGTGCTGCTTCTGGTCATCGCAGTCGTGCTCTCCTACGGGACCATTCTCGAGTCCCTTCGCGGCACCGAGGCCGCCGGCGCCGTGTACTACGCGCCGTGGTTCTTCGCTCTCCAGGGATTGTTCTCCCTCAACATCGTGGCCGCCCTCTGGGAGCGCTGGCCGAGGAACCGGCAGCGCATCGGCTTCGTGATCACGCACGCCTCGATGCTGCTCATCTTCGCCGGCGCGCTGGTCACCTACACGTCGTCCCTCAACGGGGAACTGGCGCTGTGGGAAGGGGAGTCCGCCACCGAGTTCGTCATTCACGGCAAGGGCGCCCAGCACTCGGATCGACGCATCGAGATGCCCTTCGCCGTCCGGCTCGACGCCTTCGAGCTCGACGTGTATCCGGGCACGCAGCGTGCCGCCATGTACCGCAGCCGCATCACGGTCGTGGATTCCAAGCTGCACGAGACGCCAGTCGTGATCGAGATGAACAAGCCCTTCTATCGCGAAGGGCTGCGCTTCTTCCAGTCGAGCTACCAGATGGCGGAGGGCCGTGAGATGACCGTGCTTTCGGTCGCCCGCGATCCCGGGCAGGACATCGTGTTCTACGGCTACTACCTGCTCGTGCTCGGCATGCTCGTGGTGATGGTGACGCGCATCTTCCAGCACCGCGAGAACGCCAGGATCCGCGCCGCGCGCGCGGTCAGCGAACGCGCGGGGCTCAAGCTGCTCGCCCTCGCGCTCGTCGCCGGAGCGCTGGCGCTCGCCGGACTGCCGCGCGCCGCACTGGCTGCCCAGCTGCCGCCGGCCGCCGCGGTCGAAAAGCTGCGCGTGCTGCCCGTGCAGAGCGACGGGCGCGAGATGCCGTTCGACACCCAGGCCCGCGAGGCCGTGCTCGAAGTGACGGGCATGGACCGCTGGCAGGGCGCCGACCCGGTGGCCACGGCGATCTCGTGGACGATCGACCCTCGTGGCTGGCTCGACGAGCCCATGGTCAAGATCGACGCCCACGTCGCCGGCATC
>JADLGX010000260.1 GCA_020849095.1 Candidatus Eiseniibacteriota bacterium | reverse complement strand
GAGCCCCACTGCCTGACGTAGTCGCCCGTGCTGGAGAGCACCACGATGCGCATGTACGCGTTGTCGGCGAGGTACAGGTTGCCGTCGTGATCCACGGCCACGTCTACCGGCCGGCCGAACTGGCCGGGTCCGCTGCCTACGCTGCCGAGTGGACCGAGATACGCGCCACTCGTGGTGTACGCGGCCAGCAGGAACCGCTCGGGACCCTGTGCGCCCGGCGTGGTGACGAAGGCGGTTCCCTGAGCGTTGATGGCGATTCCCTGCGGGTCGAAATCGAGCGGGGCGAGCACCGGGCAGTTCCACGATAGGATCGGGCTGCCGTCCGGCGTGAAGGCGAACACTCGATGCTCCGCGAGATCGGTCACGTAAACGTTGCCCGCGGGGTCGAAGGCGAGATGCCAGGGCCGCGCGAGGGCGTAGGCGCCCGCGGTGCTCCAGGTCGAGACCAGCGCGGGGGACTGCGCGCGGACGACGCCCGGCAAGCCGATGACGGCGAGTGCGAGACAGAGGATGAAGCGTGACTGCGGCATGGGCGCGCCCTCGACCCGGTGGCCGCGATCCGCCCGAGCGGAGCGCCGCCTGGATGATGTTCTGGTTCAGTCGCGGCGCTACTGTACGCCCTGCGACACGCGGGGCGATTCGCGGACGCGGGTCCGAACCCCGACCGGCAAACGGGCGATGTCGGTCGGCGGCGACGTCCGGCCCTGCTTCACTGCCTCGGGCCGCACGTCGCCCTTGCACTCCATCCCCTCAACTGGCAGTTTCCTGCCAGTTCAGGAGAACGTATGCAATGAAACCTGCCGAGTTCCTCCACACCCACGCCATCTTCAGCCGCGAGGAGTTCGCAGCCGCCATGGGGCTGCGGGGTCCGAGCGCGCCGGCGACACTCACCAAGCACCTGCAGAACTGGCGCCGCGACGGTCGCCTGCACGCGGTGCGTCGGGGTGTGTACGTGCGGCTGGCGTCTGGGCAAGGGCCATCGGACGTCAGCGTCGACCCGCTGGTCCTCGCTTCGCGACTCGCCGCGGATGCCACGCTGGCTTATCACACGGCACTCGAGGCCCTCGGGTACGCCCAGAGCGCCTTCGAGCGGCTGCACTTCCTCACCTGGTCCAAGTCGCGGCCGCTCCGATTCCAGGGACGCGACTACGTCCCGGTCCGGCCGCGCGCACGTTTGCGCCGGGTGAAGGACTCGTTCGTCGTGCAGTTGGAGCGTTCAGGCCTGACCGTGCGCGCCACGTCGCTCGAGCGAACTTTGGTCGACGTGCTCGACCGGCCGGATCTTGCCGGCGGTATGGAAGAGGTGTGGAGGTCGTTGGGCGCCGTCGAGGCAGTCGACTTTGCCGTGCTCGCTCAGTATGAAGAACTGGTCTCGCGTCCGGTGCTGACCGCTCGCCTGGGATTCGTCCTGGAGTCGCATGCTCGCCGCTGGCTCACCCCTTCCCAGTTGCTCGCGGCGCTCGAGGCGAAGCGTCCGGCGGGTCCCGTCTACCTGGAACGTCGCCAGCCTGGGCGCCTCGTCAGGCGCTGGAACCTCATCGTGCCCCCGGACATGCCCCCGTCGGAGCAGTAGCTCGATGGAACAGACACAGGAGCAGCTTTGAGCGCTTTCGACCCATCTGGGCACCCGGCCCGATGTGCTGGAAAAGGTCGTGCGGCTGCTCGCCGTGCTCAGGCGCGTTCGCGAGGACGAGGAGATTCGCGACCGCGTAGCGCTCAAGGGTGGAACGGCGCTCAACGTCTTCTGGCTCTCGCTGCCGCGGCTGTCCGTGGACATCGACCTCAACTTCGTGGGTGAGCTCTCGGCGCGCGAGCTGGCCGAGCAGCGCCCCGAGTTCGAGCAGCGAGTGGCCCGTGCATGCCGACTGGCGGGCTGCCGGGTTGCCCATAGCCCGAGCGAGCACGCCGGGGGCAAGTTTCGCCTGCGATTCACGAGCCTGCTGGGAGGTGAGCAGAACCTCGAGCTCGATATCAGTTTCGTCGCTCGCGTCCCGCTTGGGGAACTGGTCGAGCGAGCGGCGGTGCTGCCGGGATTCGAGCAGGAGCGGGCACTCACATACACACTGCCGGAGCTGGCGGCCGGCAAGTTCACCGCCCTGCTGGCCCGGGTGGCCGCACGGGATCAGTATGATGCCGTGCGGATCCTCGATCACGATCCTGCGATACTCGACACGCCAGAGTTCCGGTTGGCATTCACGTGCTTCGCTGCGGCGGCACGCGAGGACGCACGCGGGTGGAGCGGTCAGCTATTGGCTCTCGATCCGCAGGACGTCCGTACTCGGCTCGTGCCCGTGTTGCGCGCCGCGCAGGAACCGCTTGCTGGCGACGCGAAGAAGCTGCCGCGCATGTTGCTCACCAATCGGCTCGAGTTGCAGCGGCGAATCGCCGCACAGCCCATGCTGCGATGGAAGCAGATGAACGTGCGGCAGCATCTCGGACTGCCGCCCATGCCCGACGTGACCGACTGATGCCCTTCAATCCGCCGCGGTTCAAGGACCGGGTCCTCACGGACTTCGGTCGCGCTGCACCTGGACAGCCACTCACGCGACCGCCCTGTCCTAAGCACCAGGTCGCGGGATCAGAACTCGCTCGCAACGAAATCGGAGGCGTCATGCCCATGGTGAAGATCAAGTGTCCGAAGACCGGACGGGACGTGCCCACCGGGATCGTGATGGATCTGGACACGTTCCAGAGCGTCACATTCACCAACAACAGCGTGAGCTGCCCGTACTGCGGCGAAGCCCACGTGTGGAGCAAGCCGGACGCGTTCTTGGAGTGAGCGCGGGGGCGACAGCCCTTGCAATCCGGTTCGGCGGACGGTATCTGCAACGGATGGACCCGACGATGCCCGTGAAGCGACCGCAGACGCGTCCACCCATTCCGCCCATCCCGGCGGTTCTCGGTGCCATCGTGAGCGTGCAGGCCGGCGCTGCACTCGCGAAGGGCCTGTTTCCCGTGCTCGGAGCGATGGGAACCTGTGGCCTGCGCGTCGGCTTCTCCGCGGTGATCCTCGTGGCGGCGTTCCGCCCGTGGCG
>JADLGX010000259.1 GCA_020849095.1 Candidatus Eiseniibacteriota bacterium | reverse complement strand
TGGACATGAACGCCTGCCCGGCGTTGCGGGCGTTGGACAGCGACCACACGATCGTGCGGCCGCGGAACACCGAGCCGCCCACGACGCCCTTCTCCATGGCGGGGCCGGCGACCGGCTGGAAGCCCGGAATCGAATAGAAGTTGGGAACGGCGTAGCCGTCCTCGTTGGTCAACACCACCAGCATGTCGCGCGTGCTGTTCAGCTCGGCGCCATCCAGCTCGAAGCGCGAGAGCGCGGGCAGCGGCTCGGTGGTCGCGAGCGACTTCAGGTCCACCACGAACAGGCGCTGCATGCCGGCGATACGGTCGCTGGTCAGGAGAACGGACTTGTCGCCGGGCAGGTAGTCCACGACTCCGCAGGCGGCCGTGCCGTTCGCGGGGCGCGGCGTGATGTCGCGCTTCTTGCCAGTCGCGACCTCGAGCTCCCAGATGCGCACGTCGGAGGCCGAGATGTCCTGCGACACCAGCACGCGCGAGCCGTCGGTGTTCACGGCAGAGACGGTCCACTGGCCCGCCTCCGAGAGGATCTTGGTGTTCTTGCCCGTCACGAAGTCGTGGCGGTACAGGAAGAAGTCGTTCGGGCTCTCGTCGTTGGCGGAGTAGAAGAAGCCCGAGCCGTCACGCAGCCACGCGTTCACCGTCGCCTGCACCCGCGGATTGGCCAGGATGGGCTTGAGCGGCGCGATGCCGGGCGCCAGCGGATCGATCAGCGAGATCTGCGTGTTCTCGTTGCCGCCGCGCGCGTGCATGACCAGGCAGCGCTTGCCGTCGGGCGACAGCGAAAACGCCGCGGCGCCGTCGGGAAAGTCGGTCAGCTGCGTGCGGGTCACGTTGCCGGGCGCGTAGGAGGCGTCGGGTCCCGGGTTCTTCGGCGTGGTGCGGTACAGCTGCCACACGCCGTTCGGCCAGTCGCGCTGCAGCAGCGAGCCGTCCGGAAGAATGTCGGGGATGCCCGGGGTGCGGATCTTGAGGAACTGCGCGATCGACGGCGCGTCGGCCGCTGTCGCCTCGGGAATCGGGGCGAGCGTCGCGAGCGTGAACGCGGCGATCAGGATCGAAGTGAGAAGGAAGACACGACGCATGGGAGCGCCTCCGGATGAGTGGGTGCATCTCGAGACCGGCAACCGGCGGGCAGGCTATCAGAGGGCCGCGCCCCGGGCCCGGAGACCGCACGCGCGTGGCGACGAGCGCGGCTTTCCGCCGCTCCAACGAAACGGGGCCCTCGATTCGAGGACCCCGCTCCGGCGTGCGGCGCTGCAGTCGCTATGAAGATCAGCGGTATCCGAAGATGGCCGCGTAGAGAATCAGGAGAATCATGATCACGCCCAGCGACAGGGCGATGGTCCCGAAGATCTTCCAGCCCTTCACGTCGCGCGCGTCGGGAGCCGGGATGAGCCGCTGCTCCAGCTCGCCGCTCTTGACCAGATCCTCGTACTCGCGCGGGCGGTCTTCCTTGAACTCGTCCAGCGGGATGCCGCCCGTGAAGATGACGGTGTCCATGGGGAACTTCTCGGGACGGAAGTGCGTGTTGAAGAAGTGCACCGTGAAGATGAAGCCCACCGCCAGCAGCGCTTCGTCGCTGTGGATGATCGTCGCCACGTTCAGCGCCCAGCCGGGCAGGAACTTGGTGAAGAACGTCGGGAACCACAGCATCAGGCCCGACGCGCCGATCACGGCGACGCCCCAGAACACGGCGAAGTAGTCGAACTTCTCCCAGTAGGTCCAGCGCCCGTAGTTGGGGCGGGGGCCCTTGCCCAGGAACCACTTGATCGACCCGATGAATTCCTTGCCGTCCGCCGGATTGAACATCATGCCGGTGTTGTCGGTGATGAACTGGAGCCACGACTTGCCGGTCGCCGCCTTGCGCTGGAACAGATCCACCAGATGGAAGGCGAAGTAGCCGAACGTCACGACCGCGCCCAGGCGGTGCAGCAGCCCGGCCATCTCGAACCCGCCGAGCAGGCGGGACAGGAAGTGCGCCCACGGGGCGTACGAGAACTTGAGCGTCATGCCCGTGATGGCCAGCGTGAGGAAGCTGCTGATCACCATGAGGTGCATGTTGCGCATGCGCGTCGTGAAGCGGCGCACGTGCATCTTGGACTCGAGCGCGTGCGTCTCCTCGAGGTGCTTGCGGTACTTGAGCGAGCGCGGCAGCCACGCCAGCGTGTGCAGGCCGGCCACGAGGAACGTGACCACCAGCAGGCCCGTCATCGCCCAGAAGACGAAGAACAGGATCGGGTACTTCTTCTGGTCGTGGTGCGTGGCGTGCGTGAGGTAGCCGGCGAAGCGGCGGTTGGCGCCGGGGTGGCACTTGGCGCAGGTCGCGACGATGTTGTCGCGCGACAGGCGCGACTGCGGCGACGTGATGGGCATGATGTCGTGCGCGCCGTGGCAGTCATAGCACTTGGCCGTCTTGCTGAACCCCAGCTTGGCGACCTTGCCGTGGTAGGTCTCGAAGTAGGACTCCGAGAGCTTCTCGTGGCACTTGCCGCACTGGCTCATGATGGTCAGGCGGAAGTTCTCGGTGTCCGTGCGCCCGATCGTGTGCGACGAGTGACAGTCCGAGCACACGGGCAGCTTCTCGCCGGGCTTGAGCTTCTTGGTCACCGCGGGCGAGTGGACGCTGGCCTCGAACTGCTCGTAGATGCCGCGGTGGCAGTTGGCGCACGTGCTTGCGATGTTCGCGCGGTTCACGGTGGATGCCGGGTCCGAAGCCGGCAACTCGCCGTGCGGGCTGTGGCAGTCGGCGCAGGTCGCGGTCACGACCAGGCCCGACTTCATCAGGCCCTTGCCGTGGATGCTCTCTTCGTAGTGCTCGAGGATCTCGGTCTGCTCGCCCTTGTAGCGCAGCGCCGCCTTCTTGCCGGTGCGATGGCAGCTGCCGCAAAGCGCGGGAACGTTGCGCGCGTAGGTCTTGGACTCGACCTCGAGGTGGCTCTGGATGCCGTGCTTGCCGTGGCAGTCCGAGCACTCCGGCGCGTCCGGGCTGCCCTTGGCGGCCAGCTTTCCGTGCACGCTGGTCTGGTAGACGGTGACCACGGCGGCGTGGCAGATGGAGCAGTCCACCTTGGGCTTCACGGTGATGCAGGCGCGCTGGGCCGACGGCGAAATGCCGGTGTGGCACTGCGCGCACGCGATCTTGGCGTGGCGCGAGTGTTCGACCTGCGTCGGATCCACGAACAGCGAGACGGTCTTGCCGGCCCGCGACATGGTCAGGTCCTTCTTGCCGTGGCACAGCATGCAGTTGGCGTCGGCCATGCCCTGCGCGTAGAAGACGCGGCGCGCCTTGTGCGGCTCGTGGCAGTCCACGCACGCCGGCACCTGGTTGGGCGAGCGCTCCCACAACTCACCGCGCACCACCTTGGCGTGCACCGCTTCGATGCGCACGTGGCACTTCTCGCACGTCTTGGCCACGTTCTGCCGCGCGATGCTGCTGCGCGGGTCGGTGTGCGGCAGCTGGTTGTGCGCGGTGTGACAGCTCGTGCAGACGGCGGTCGTGAGCAGGCCCTTGCGATACAGGCCCTCGCCGTGGATGGACTCCTTGTAGTTCGTGAGGATGGAGTCCTTGGGAATCTTGTAGAACGACTGGACCGGCGAGCCCTCGCGGTGGCACTTGTTGCAGAGGTACGGAATGTTCACCACGTAGACGGGCGAGTTGGGATCCTTCGGGCGCAGCAC
>JADLGX010000258.1 GCA_020849095.1 Candidatus Eiseniibacteriota bacterium | reverse complement strand
GCGAGAGCGTGGCGCCACAGTGCAGGAAGTTGCGATAGATCTGGTCGTCAAGGTCCACGCGGTCCGTGACGAGCACGATGCGCGCGCCGGGAATGTCGTTCGCACGCACGATGGCGTCGGCGAGCATGACCATGGTGATGCTCTTGCCGCTGCCCTGGGTGTGCCAGACCACGCCGCCGCGGCGCGTGCCGTCGGGCTCGAACGTGCGCAGGCGCTCCATGGCGCGCTGCACGCAGAAGTACTGCTGGTAGCGGGCCAGCTTGCGTTCGCCAGCGTCGAACACCGTGAACCGGTGCGCCATTTCGAGCAGACGCTCGGGGCGTGCGAGGGCGAAGAGCGTGCGGTCCTGCTCGGTCACGGTGCGGCCGTGGTTCTGCGTGGCCTCGAACCAGTTGCGGACGGCTGCCGGGTAGAGCCCGTGAAGGCGAAGCGGGTCGTGGGTGAAGAACCGATCGAGCTGGGCGCCGTCGAGTGGGCGCGAGACGAGGTCGGCGAGCCGGGCGTCGTCGCCCTCGCGTTCCTTCCAGCGCGAGTAGAACCGGGCTGCCGCGCCGGTGGCGCCATACGACGCCTCGTTCATGGCGACGGCGAGCAGCACCTGCGCTTGGTGGTACAGCCGGGGAATGCCGTCTTCCTTTTGGTTGCGAATCTGCTGGCTGACCGCCTCGCCGAGCGCGTCGCGGATACCAGGGCGCTTGCACTCGATGACGGCGAACGGGATGCCGTTGACGAACAGCACGATGTCGGGCCGATAGGTGTCGTCGCGGCCGCTGCGCGTGACGGCGAACTCGTCGGTGACGTGGAACACATTGTTGCCCGGGTTCTCCCAGTCCACGTAGCGCAGCGGAAAGCTGCGCGTGTCGCCGGCGACCACCTGCGGCTGCGTGATGCCGTAGCGCAGCAGCTCCCACACGGCGCGATTGGTCTGCACGAGCCCGCCGCCGTCGTTCACGTCCCGCAGCTGGCGCACCGCCTCGGCAATGGCGTTCTCGGTGAACGCACGGTCCTCGCCGCGGTGCCGCACACGGTTGATGCGGCGCAGCTGTCCGGCCAGCACATCGAGCAGCAACACCTGCGACTCGCGCCCACCGCGCAGGCGCATGGCCTTGGCCGGCAGCAGGTACTCGTAGCCCAGGTTCTGCAGGAGATGCAACGCCGGGATCTGCGAGAGCTGGTCCTCGCGGAAGGCGGGAGTGTCGGACGGGATGTCGGGGGGCGGTGTGGTCATGGTGTGGGCGCAGTTAGCCGTGTTCGCAGGTGACTGGTGAACGGGGTGAAGGCGGCGGCATGTTCGCCGAGCGGGTGCTCGGCCATCGGATTGAGGACGAGGTGAGGGATGTGCGCGACGGCTGCGGACATGTTGGGGACGTTTGCGAGGAGGACTCCACTCACCAGCTGGCCTTTCGGAGCGGCATCGGTACCCCATGCTTCGAGAAGCCCAAGCTCGACATCATCCGCGTCCGTTGTGAAGTCCATGAGATCGATGGCAATGAGGTACGGCAAGGACAACCCGGCGTACTTCCCACCCTTCTTCTCCACCGCGTCGGCAATCATCCTGTCAGTCGGCTCCAATCTGGCATGCCCGTCCATTTCGGACGCGAGGAATGCGCCGAACTCCCGGCCTCGCGAGTCCCCGCGCGGGTACGCACGAAACTCGAAGGAGAAGCCCTCCGCAACCTCCGGCCACGTAAACGTTGGCCCCGAGGCGTAGGGATCACGAGCGCGTCGCACAACCTCGTGGTCGTGATCGAGATTCGCGAGCCACTGCGTGAGTTTTCTGACCAGTGACGACTTGTTGATGCTCGTTGACGGCGTGCCGTACATCGTCACGCTGACGAAGAAGTCGGGAGAGCGCATGTGGCGAACCGCTTCGAGTACCTCCTGCTTTCGCCGTTCCGCCACGACTTCCTTCGTCGATTCCAGCTTCGCCTTCGCCTCGACGTAGAAGGAAGGTTGACCGTTCGCGAATACCAAGAAGTCTGGCACGTTCGCACTCGTCGCCAGTGCCACCTGGCACTCAACAGTGAAGCCCAGCTTCAAGAGGTTCTCGTGGATGAAGAGTTCGAACAACGCGGCCACATGCTGCGGTCGACGACTGGACCGGAATTCACGCCGAAGCCGGTGAGCGTCGTTCGGGCAGTAGCGCCCGAACCAATACTCGAGCTCGTCACGCATGGCGGCAACATCCGCTCTGGCGAAGCGGTTCCACCAGTCGAACCCCTCCTCCGTCCGGTTAGCGAACTCCATATCCGTCCGCACGAAGTCGTCGAATAGCCTGAGGTCGTGTCTCCTGGTCATGGCTACTTCGGCTCCTTTCGACCACTCGGCAGCTTCTTGCCTTCGCTTGCCAGGCGGCGCTCGAGCTTCTTCGCGTCCTCGGCGGACGGTAGGGCTTCGGGCGTGATGCCGCGTTCGGCGAGGGCGCGGCGGATTTCGGCGTTGTTGTCCACGTGCTCGCCGCTGATCGCGGGCTCGGTGCGCAGGTTGCGGACTTTCACGTTCATCGAGGTCATCTCGTTCGCGAGGTCCTTGGCCTTGATCGTGATCGTCGGCAGGAAGTCCGCGAGCGGGCGCGAATCGGGGACGCCCAGCCTTTTCTTCATGTCACCGGTGGTGAGACCGCCGAACAACGCGGAGTCGCCCTTGCTGCGGATGCGGGCGAAGCTGTCGTGATCGCCGAGACGCTCGAAGATGATCCCGGACAGTTCCTTCTCGGACGCCGTGAGACGGCCACGCGCCTCGAGGCGTTCGTGTTCGGCGAGCCGCTGCTCGATCAGCTCCTGCTTGCGCGTCTGCACCGCAAAGTAGGTCTGGGCGAACGCGATCTCCGGCTTGCGCGGGTCGCCGTTCTGGGCGATCAGGTAGCAGGCGTACCGGGTGATCGCGAAGTCCTCGATGCGACGCTGCGCGCCCGAGCCGAGGTCGACCATTTTGGCGGCGACGACAAAATGCTCCTCGGGCTCCTGTCCGGACTGCTTGCAGGAGACGTTCGAGCGTTCGATGGCATGCAGGAACTTCCGCCACTCGGTGTAACCGAGCAGCTCCTGAAGCTCACGCGCGAGCCAGTACTCGACGTCGCCCTCGCGGTGCGCGATGGACTCGAAGGACTTGAAGAGCTTGGCGACGAGATCGGTGTTCATGACAACTCCGCTTCGGGGCGGGTGGCGATGCGGGTACTGCGGGACTACTGAAGTTCGCCGGAGAGCAGCTTCTGCATGACGCCCCGCTTCTGGAGGCGGAGGGCGGCGAGGAGATGGTCAAACGTCTGGATCTGCTCATTGATTGCCCGAATCGCGACGCACGCCGCCCTCTGAAAATCAGTCGGGGGCAGCCAGACGGGCAACGCGCGAAGCTTGGCCTTGTTCAGGGTTGCCCCCTTCACCGCCTGATCGGTACTTGCTGTGGCCGCCACGTGCGGGAGTAGCTCAGCAAGGTACTCTGGCTCGACCAAGCCGTTCTTGGGCCTGAATGCTGCGATCGCTTCGTTGGTGAACAGGTCGCAGCCAGCAACCGCGACCCTTCCGATGGTCAACTTGAAGCTCATCAGGACGGTTCCGGCCGCAACCGGCTTCATGCCGGAACTGGCCACGCCTTCGGAAGTCAACCAGTCCTTGCCTTCACTGACGCGAGCTTCCCTCATGTCGCGAATCGTGATCCATGGGAACCCGCCTTCCGCTGCATTGCACCAGTAGTGAGCCGCATCACGCGAGGGTGTTCTGCCGATGTCGATGTCGCAGACATCTGCGAGTCGATACTGGCGCGAGACTTCCTTCGCTTTTGAAGCGCGCCTAAGAGGGAGTAGCAGCTGCATGAGGGCGCGCTTGAGGCGGCGCTTCTCGGCGACCAGGCCGCCGATCTGCGTTTCAAGTTCACGGAAGCGCTGGACTACTGACGAAGCAGCCCGCTGTAGCTCGAGGGGCGGCAGGATGACGGGCATGCGAGCGTATTCGCTGGCGTTGATGTTTGGTTGTGCACCAGCCCGACACGTCGACCGCACCCAATTCCAATAGCCTTCGGTTTCGAGCTGCGCCTTCAGCACGACGGGTAGTAGGCGCTCGCCGTCGACACGCACGCGCAACAGGTAGCCAGCGAACACCACCTGATCGCCCTTCATCTCATGAAGGTAGGACTTCCCAACAGTCGCGCCGCTTCGCGCCAGAAGAATGTCGTCCGGTCTGAGCCGGTAGGGGCGCGGGTCCTGAAGCGCCGCGCTGACCTTGCGGTCCTCGATGAGCGCTCCACGGTCGTCGATGTCGGTGATGCGGAGGTAGCGAGGCAACCGCTCACTAAACTCAACTGCTGCGCAATTGGCCCCGTAGCTGATCGGTTCGAGGAGCACCTCCCCCAGCGTCACCGTTGGCCACTTCGTCTTCACAGCCCCAGCTCCTTCAGCGCCGCCTTCAGCTCCTCGCGCGTCTTCACCAGTTCGCCCTCGAGCCGGTCGATCTCGGCCTGTACGGCGTCCAGGTCGATCGCCTCTTCCTCCTCGAACGTGTCCACGTAGAGCGGGATGTTCAGGTTGTAGTCGTTCTCCTTCAGCTGCTCGAGCGACGCGAGCTTGGCGTACTTGTCGACATCCTTGCGCGCGCGCCACGTGGTCACGATGCGCTCGATGTCTTCGGGGCGGAGCCGGTTCTGGTTCTTGCCGGCTTCGAAGTCGCGGCTCGCGTCAACGAAGAACACGCCGTCGTCCTTCTTCGCGCGGCTGAACAACACGAGCGCGGCGGGAATGCCGGTTCCGAAGAACAGGTTGCTCGGCAGGCCCACCACGCCGTCGAGCAGGTTCTCCTCGATCAGCCGCTGGCGAATCTTGCCCTCGCTCTGGCCGCGAAACAGCACGCCGTGCGGCACCACCACGCCCACGCGGCCATGCCCGGCCGACGTGGTCTCGATCATGTGGGTGATGAACGCGTAGTCGCCCTTGCTGCGCGGCGGCAGCCCGCGATGAAAACGCCCGAACCGATCGTGCCCAGCCTCTTCGTGCCCCCACTTGTCCAGCGAGAACGGCGGGTTGGCAATCACCACGTCGAACTTCATCAGCTTGTCGTCCTCGACCAGCCGCGGAGAACGCAGCGTGTCGCCGCGCTCGATGCGTGCGCTGTCGATGCCGTGCAGGAACATGTTCATGCGGCACAGCGCCCACGTACCGCCGTTCAGTTCCTGGCCGAAGAGGGCGAAGTCCTCGCTGCCCACCTGCTTGCCCGCCCGAATCAGCAGCGAGCCCGATCCGCAACAGGGATCGCAGATGCGGTCACCCTTGGCGGGCGCCAGCAGCTGCGCCAGCACCTGAGCCACCTGGCCGGGCGTGTAGAACTCGCCGCCCTTCTTGCCGGCGTCGGCGGCAAAGCGGCTGATCAGGAACTCGTACGCGTCACCGATCACGTCGCGCGCGCCAATGCGGCTGGGGCGCAGGTCGAGCCGCTCGTCGCTGAAGTCGTCCACCAGATGCTTGAGCCGCGCGTTGCGCTCCTTGGTCTGGCCCAGGTTGGATTCGCTGTTGAAGTCGATGTTGCGAAACACGCCGTCGAGCTTGGCCTTGTTGGCGTCTTCAATCGCGGTGAGCGCCACGTTGATGAGCTCGCCCAGGTTCTCGGCGGTGCGGTGCTTGGCGAGGTGATGAAAGTCGCTCTTCTTGGGCAGCGCGAAGCGCTCGCGGCTCATGGCGCGCTCGACGCGGTCCTTGTCGCCGTCGTACTTCTTCTGGTACGCGGCCAGTTTGTCGTCGCGCAGATCGGTCAGGTACTTCAGGAATAGCATGACGAGGATGTAGTCCTTGTACTGCGCCGGGTCGATCGTGCCGCGGAACGAATCGCACGCGCGCCACACGATGTCGTTGATCACCTGCTGGCTGGTTTCCTGCGACATGTCGGGGATCCTCGGGGTTCAGCGTGCGCGAGTGGCGCGAAGGAGTTGGCAGTCGACCAGCGTGCGCCGGGCGAGGGAGAGCTGCTGTTGCAGCCGCTGTTCGGAACGCGCGAGTGCGGCGGCCCGGCCGATGCTCCGCTGAATGGGCAACGGAGGTATTTCGATCTCGAGCCGCCGCAAGTCGGCCATGGGGACGAACGAGAGGCTCGTGCCCTTGGCGAACGCTCGCAGTGAGGTGTGCGTGTCGCGGTGGTTGAGGCGCCAGCAGAGGTAGTCCGGGTCGAGAACGCCCGCGTGGGGCGTGACGATCGTGAGCTGGCCGACGACGATCACGCGCGGCGGAGGAGCGCTGATGCGCCAGGCGCGCATGGCGCCGCGCAGGTTGACGACCACGTCGCCGTCACGCAGCTCGTGGCGCGCGGCTTCGGTTCCGACGCGTGGCGAAATGAGCCGGGACCAGTCGGGGCCGGCCTCGCCGGCGAGGTCGCGCATCTGCAGGCCGCGGACCTCCCCAAAGGGGTCGTGGCTCAGCTGCCGCGGCACGAAGCCGTTGCGGATGAGCGCGAGCTGTTCGAGCGGCCGGGTGGCCGCATCGGGGGCGGACAGGGGCATGGACTTCGTCGCGGGAAAGTTTGCGGTGGACGTAGAACCGTTGGATGGACGGCATCATGCGAGGGCCGGGCACCGGATGCAAGCATTTTATTTGCGGTGATGAAATAACCACGCATCAATAGCGCAAGAAGTAACCGGGCTCCACCACACGCTCGAAGTGCGCCCTGCGCGCCTTCGCCATCTCCGGCGGGACCGCGACAGCTTCACCCAGGCCCGCGATCTTGTTCGGGACTGTCAACCAGCCGGTAGGTGCGCCTAGTCCTTTGGGTGCGGATCCTTGAGCGCGTTGCGCCGCAGATTGGCTGAGAGCATCTCGCCCGTCCGCTTCCAGTGTGCCTCTTCCTCGGGCGTTCCCTGACCGCAGCGGATCGACGACAGATCGACCTTCGGTTGCGGCGACCGATCCGGCGTGGACTCGTTCGGAGACTTTGCCATTCCTGACTCCTTCCTCGAGGACTGCGTGGAGCTCGCGCTGCGAGGCTCACGCATCATGTGATGCGGCGACGCGCCTGTCGGGGCAAGGGCTTCCTCTCACACGCGCACAACCACTACTACGCATCCTCCGGTGACGCCGCCCCGAGCG
Organism: Candidatus Eiseniibacteriota bacterium; assembly: GCA_020849095.1. Taxonomy (GTDB): domain Bacteria; phylum Eisenbacteria; class RBG-16-71-46; order RBG-16-71-46; family RBG-16-71-46; genus CAIXRL01. The sequence continues at coordinate 2,749 of JADLGX010000258.1, read as the reverse complement.
GCACCGACCACCTTACGTGGCGCCAATCCCGCCGCCTTCGCCCTAGCGTGCCCGCCAGCCCGTGGAAAAGTCGAGCCGCCTGATCATCTCGAACGTGTGGATCGGCTCGATCCCCAGCGCCCTGCAGACGTCCGGAACGTGCCGGTTCGCTCGCTGCTGGGATGGCCTGCTGGCTTCAGTGGTCACGACCACAAACTCCCCCCGGGGCACTCAACGCATGCGCGATCAGGAACGGGTCCTTGCCCAACCGCGGCGTCTCCGTGTCGCTCAGGTCTGGCGCGTAGCCCTCGTTCACGACACGCCGCAGTATCCCGATATCGACATCGACATCGAGAAGCAGGGCTGCTTTCACCGCTGGATCGCGAGCCCACTCGCCGAGTTCATCACTGCCCTCCGAGATCTCCTCCCAGGTCTCGCGCGGCATCTTGACTCGCCCCGCCTCAGCCTCACTCTGAAGCCAGTCCCAGAACTCAGGCACTCGATTCATCGGATAGTAGTCGCGCCGCGCGTCGATCAAGACGTTCGCATCGAGCAGGAAAGTCATGCGCGGCCCCCCATGCGATGCTGCATGGTTTGGCCCTCGATGAGGTTCTGAACCTGCTTGGGTTTGACCCCGAAGATCTTCGCGGCTTTCGAGGTGGTGAGCGCGCCGGCCTGAGTCGCTCGCCCCACGAGCGATATCAGGGCTCGTCCGAGGCGGTGGCCGCGGACGACGTAAAAGTTGGGGCCACCCTCTCTCTGACGAGCCAGCTCACGCTGCCGCTCCCGGCTCGCTCTCCACCGCTCGCGGAACCCTTCGAGCAACTCGGCCAGCTGTACGGCGCTGACGCGGCCCGTCCGTCGCAATGCGACGGCCACCATGGACGAGCTCAGGTTGCGTGCCCGCGCAAAAGCCGTCACGGCCTGGTCGAGAGTCGCCGCCCCGGTTGGCTCGAACCGCTCCAGCTCGTCCGGGGGGAGGAGGAACATGGATGCGACCTGGTCACACAGCCGCTCCACGCCCTCTCCGGGCACGGCCCCACTGATGCCACTTTGCCCGAGCAGCAAGTGGGTGAGCTCATGCAGGAGCGTGAACGACCACGCCGCCTGCGAATCCCCATCGTTGATGACGATGAATGGCGCGATGGGATCAGAAATCGTGAGCCCACGAAAGCTCTCGAGGCTGAGCGCCGAATGGAACGAGCCCAGATTCCCAAGAAGGAGCACGAACACGCCAGCCCGCTCTGCGGCCTCGCGCAGAGTTGCGAATGCGGTGCTGTTGTTCTCCTGAGCGTAGTACTCGCGCCGGGAGAGTCCGAGCAAGGAACCAATCGACTCGACGAGTTGAATCGCGCCATCCGACTGCCGACGAGATCCGATCCAATCGAGACGCCCCACACCCTCTTCTTCGAGAACCTCTCGAACGAAGCTCTGGCGCACTCGAAGATCTCGCACGAGAGCGTCAACCAGCGGTTCCTCGTCATTGGGCTGATCTGCAGCGAGGGACCTGAAATCCTCACCGCGCTCGCCAGCGGCGGGCACTTCCTCGAGGTAGAAGGTGATCAGCGGGCGGCGGTAGACCTTCGCCATCTTCAGCAGCACTGGCCGGCTCGGCACGCGCGCGCCGGACTCCAGCTGCGCCAGCCGCTCAACGGCACTCACGCCACGCGCGCGACCAATTCCGAGAGCGATCGCGGCCGCCTCAGGCGACAACCCGGCGGTGACACGTGCCCACGCGAGCACTCGTGGATTCAGGCTGGGCATGGAGGGTTCTCTCCGAGATCGAGGGCGAGGCACAACCGTGCTGCAGTCTTGCCCAATCTCGCCTCGGACGCCAACCCCACCAGTTGTGTCCCGGCGACGGGTGAGAACCCCCCGCCGCCGCTTCGCTCCTACTTGCCCAGCAGCACGTCCGCGTCGAAACGATGGACGGTGATCGTGTCCGCCTGCTGCTGACCGTTCAATTCGCGCAGGAGGAATCGCGCGCGCGATGTACCCGGCACGGGCTCGAGCCGCAACGCGTTCTGGACCCTGGCGCCTGCGGCCGGTCCGCTCTCGATTCGCGCGGTGATCAACGAGTCGAAAGAGAACGTCCAGCGGCCGCCCTTCCGGTCCTCGAGCGTCAGCAGGCGTGACCGAGAGTCGAACTTGACCCGAACTCCGCGCGACTCGGGGCCGAACTCCCTCAGCGGGAAGTCCTTCAGCTGCACGAGGCGGTCGAATCCCACGATCGATTCCTCTTCGGGCGCCCCATTGTCGGCGCGGAACTCGAATCGCCGGATCTCGGCCTTGTCCCACCTCGTCACGTACCCCTGCCCCAGCCCCGTCATCACCGCCTGCGCCGTGCGCTCACCGTCGTTGCGCTGGCCGTCCCCGAGCTTGCGCCAGGCGGAGTCGCGCTCGGCGGCCGCGCGCAGCGCCGCGGGCAGCGACGCCACGCCGTGTGTGCCGGCCAGGTAGCGCACGCCGTCGCTCAGTTTCTTGCGCGCGTCAAAGTCGAGCCTCGCGGCATTCGAGGGTGTGCCGTCGGGCTTCACGCCGAGCTCCGCGATGAGCGCGAGCACGCGCTTCGTCTGGTCGAGCCGCGACACCGAGTACGCGCCCCACGGGCCGAACGACGTGAGCAGCGCGACCGCGCACAGGGACATGGGAATCCAGCGGATGTCGGCGCGCCGCCGCCACGAGTAGCCCACCGCGACGAGCGTCACCCACGCGGCGAGCGCGAACAGGTCGTAGCGCTCCTCCGTGACGCCGTACTGCCCGATGCGCT
>JADLGX010000257.1 GCA_020849095.1 Candidatus Eiseniibacteriota bacterium | reverse complement strand
TGGCGCAGTGGCGCCAGCGCCAGTCGAGCCGGTCGATCAACAGCCTGCTCGTGGTGGACAACGACCCCAACTTCATGGCGTTCGCCAAGCCGCTGCTCGATTCGACCTTCGAGATCCTCGAGGCCGGCACCAGCACCGGCGCGGCGATCACCTACCGCGACGCCTCACCCAAACCCACAGTGGTGTGCCTGGCCGAAGGCCTTCCGCTGATGAACGAGGACCTGCTGGTGGACGTGATCCGCAAGATGGCGATCGAGTCCGGCAGCAATCCACCGCAGTTCTTCCTGCTCGCCAAGTCCGCGGAGGTGTCGGAGGAGAAGGCCGCGCGCTACGCCGGCCTCGTACGCAAGAGCTTCATTCCTCAGACGTTCGTCGACGAGTTCCGCCGCATCGTGCTGCGGGAGCAGAGCCCCTACGAACGGCTTCGTCACATCGTGCGCGAAGGGTTGCGGGCCGAGCTCGTGACCGCGACGCAGCAGACGATCGGCGTGATGATCGGCAGTGAGATCACGGAAGTGCCCGAGAGCGAAGGGTTGTCCTGCCCTTCCGGCGTGTTCGCCGAGCTGAGCCAGGTGGACACGAGCTCCGGCGTCAGCCTGCGCACGATCATCACGAGCGGGCGCAGCGAGGTCGAGCGCATGGCGAGCCAGATCGTGCGCCGGGAGATCACCTTCGAGGAAGGGGCCAACGAGGTCGTCGGCGAACTCGCGAACACTATCGCCGGACGAATGCGCGCCTGCCTCATGTCTCGCGGATTCGATCTCAAGATGGGGCTTCCCGAGATCCGGACGCTCGCCGAGGGCGAGGCGGCCGAAACCGGCTTCGACATCGAGGCGACCTTCCGCTGCACGAGCGGTGAGGTGTTTCTCGTGGCACTGCACGTGAATCAGGGCAGTCACGGGCTCGGAATCGTCTCCGGACGCCTGGAGCCACGGGCCGCGGCCGACAGCGGGGCTGAGGCCATCCCTGCGTCTTCGTCCGCCATTCCCGCGGAAGTCCAGGCGGCCCAGTCCGTGGACGACGTGCTGTTCTAGGCGCCGGCCTCGGGGCCGGCGAGAGGGGGGCAAATGGCAGAGCTCACGAAGGATCCCGTCCGGGCGGAGGCCGCGGGCGACCGCCGCCTGCTGCACCTGGAGGGGCGGGTGACCGTGGCCCAGGCGCGAAGGCTGCTCGAGGTGGCCCGCCGGCTCGGCAAGGAGGGCCGCGGCGTGCACGTTCGCTGCGAGCACCTGACGCATCTGGATTGCGCGGGCATTCAAGTTCTACTGGGGCTGAACGAGACTCTTCGGGGGCAGGGAGCGGCACTGTCGCTCGAAAACGTTCCCGAATCCATTCAGCAGACGCTGCGCATCGCCGGTCTGTCGGACGCCTGGTGAGTCTCGCGCCTCACCGCGACACGGACCGTCGGTTGCGCCATCGGACTCTTGGCAGGCGGAGTGGTCGTCCATGCAGATCGACCTGAAGCGATTCCAGGAAACGTTCTTCGAGGAAGCCGCCGAGCACCTCTCGACGATGGAGTCGGGGCTGCTCCACCTCGAGGAGAGCGCTTCCGACCCCGAGTTCCTGAACACCATCTTCCGCTCGGCGCACTCCATCAAGGGTGCGGCGGGCAGTTTCGGGTTCACCGAGATCGCGCGCCTCACTCACGTGCTCGAGAACGTGCTCGACAAGCTGCGCTCCAACCTCCTCGCGCCGAGCGCCGACCTGACCCAGCTGCTGCTGCGGGCGTCGGATCGCCTGCGCGAAGTCGTGGATGCGACCCGCCGCGGCGAACCCGGAGCGGTTCCCATCGACGACATCCTTCCCGAGCTCGAGGCCGTGCTGCACGGCACGCAGCCGGCCGAGGCCGCGATCGTCGCGACCGCCGTCCTGGCCGGAGCGCCGCACGGCGAGCTGGTGTACGACGTCGTCTTCGAGCCCGAGCGCGAGTTCTTCCGGCAGGGTCAGGACCTGTTCCTGCTCCTGCGCGAGATCGGCGAGCTGGGTGAGATCGTCTCGTCCAGCTGCCAGCGCGGCGCGTTGCCGGCGCTCGACGACATCGATCCCGAGCTCTGCTACCTGTCGTGGCGCATCAAGGTGCGCACGGCGCGGGCGGCGCACGAGATCCGCGACATCTTCATGTTCGTGGAGGGCGCCTGCCGCCTGGAGGTCAACGCCGAGTCGATCGTGACCGCCCCCGGCGCGCCGGTGACGCCGACGATCGAAGCCGCCGGACGCATCGAGCGCCGCGCTTCTCCCGATCGTCGCATGGAATCCACGTCCATCCGGGTCTCCACGGAGAAGGTGGATGGACTCATCAACCTCGTCGGCGAGCTGGTGATCTCGCAGGCCATGGTGAACCAGGCCGTTTCCACGCTCGCGATGACTCCGGCGCTCGAAGAGGCGCTGATGGTGGTCCAGCGGAGCACGCGGGAGCTGCAGGAACAGGTCATGGCGATCCGCATGCTGCCGATCGGGACCGTGTTCAACCGGTTCCCGCGGCTCGTGCACGACCTCACGGTCAAGCTCGGCAAGCGCGCGCGGCTCGAGATCGAAGGCGCGGAGACCGAACTGGACAAGAGCGTGATCGAGCAGCTCGGGGATCCGCTCACCCACCTGATCCGCAACTCGATCGACCACGGCGTCGAGGATCCCGAACAGCGCGCCGCGGCGGGCAAGCCCGAGGAGGGCGTGATCACCCTGCGCGCCTATCACGAGGGCGGCACGGTCGTGATCGAGGTCGGGGACGACGGCAAGGGGCTCGACCGCGAGCGCATCCGCCAGAAGGCCGTTTCGCAGGGGCTGGTGCGCGAGGACCAGGTGCTCAGCGACGACGAGATCAACAGCATGATCTTCGCGGCCGGCTTCTCGACGGCCTCGGTCGTGAGCGACGTCTCGGGACGCGGCGTGGGCATGGATGTGGTCAAGCGCAACGTCGAGTCGCTCAACGGCGCGATCTCGGTGCAGAGCACGCCCGGCAAGGGCAGCCGTATCCGCATCCGCCTGCCCCTGACGCTGGCGATTCTCGACGGCCTGTCGGTGCAGCTGGGGCGCGACATCTTCATCGTTCCGCTGCTCTCGATCCGCCAGTCGGTCCGCCCCGAGAAGGACGACGTCAAGACTGTGCTCGGCGGACGCGGCGAGGTGTTCGTGCTCCGCGGGGAGCAGCTGCCGCTGGTTCGCCTGTCACGCCTGTTCGGCGTCGGCGGCGCCGTCGAGGACCCGCAACAGGGAATCGTCGTGGTCACCGAGAACGACGGGCACCGGTTCGGTGTGCTCGTGGACGACGTGCTCGGCCAGCTGCAGGTGGTCGTCAAGAGCATCGAGAAGAACTACAGGAAGATCGAGTCTGTCATGGGCGCCACCATCCTCGGGGACGGCCGCGTGGCTTTCATCATCGATGTCGCCGAGTTGCACCGCATCGCGACGCGCCGGCGCGTTCCCGATGAGGACGTCAGAACGTCGGAGGCTGCGGCGAGCGCTGCGGCACAGGAGGAAGTGGCATGAACGAGATCAAATCTCAGGACGCGCGCACCGACGGGGCGGAGGGAAGCCAGCAGTTCCTGACGTTCACTCTGGGTGGTGAGGAATACGGTGTCGAGATCCTTCGCGTGCAGGAGATCAAGGGGTTCTCGGCGGTGACGCCGATCCCGAACGCTCCCGACTACGTGAAGGGTGTGATGAACCTGCGCGGCACGGTCGTTCCCGTGTTCGATCTCCGGCTCAAGTTCGGCATGGAGCGCAAGGACTACGACCGCTTCACCGTCATCGTCGTCGTCAACGTCGGCGCCCGGGTGGTGGGGCTGATCGTCGACTCCGTGTCGGACGTGCTCGACGTGGAACACGACGCCATCGAGACGTCGCCGGACCTGGGCGCGTCGGTGGACACGAGCATTCTTCAGGGCATCGCGCGCAACAACGACCGCCTGATCACCCTGCTCGACATCGACCGTGTCGTGGGCGAGTCGCGGACCACGCTGGAAGTCGCGGCCTGACCGGGCGGCTGACCGAGCAATTGGAGTGGAGCACAGGGGACGCCGTGTCCTGCGAGGAGCTGGAGCGGACGGCGTCGCCGTTCGGCATTCCACGAGGAGCGCAGGAACGCAGGTTGGGGGAGCGGAAACTCGAGGGGAGTCACACGCCATGAAGTGGACCATCCAGAACAGACTGTACGCGCTCGCGGCCTGCGGCATCGCCATCACCATCCTGATGGGAGTCGTGGGTTTCAGCGGGTTCCGCGCGCTCGGGGGCGCCATCGCCGGCATGAAGGTGACCGGAGAAGCGCTCTCCAACCACGACGACGCGGACATGATGCACGACGCCCTTCGCGGCGACGTGATGGCCGCGATGCTCGCGCGCACGCCCGAGGAGAGCGAGACGGCGCGAGCCGACCTGAAGGAGCACGCGGACAACTTCCGCGCCCAGATCGCCGAGAACGAGAAGCTCTCGATCTCGCCGGAACTGAGCCGGACGCTCGCGGGCGCCCGTCCGCGAATGGAGGAGTACATCGCCTTCGCCGAGAAGATGGTCGAACTCGCCTCCCAGAGCCCGGACGCGGCGCGCGCCAGTGTGCCCGAGTTCCTCGTCAGCTTCTCCGCGCTCGAGGAGGAGATGGAGCACCTGAGCGTCCTCATCGCCGGCGCCAACGAGCAGGCCGAGAAGAAGGCCGCCGGTGACCAGCGGTTCTTCCTGATGCTGATGAGCGCGCTCGCGATCGGCGGCGCGGTCACGTTCCTGGCGGGGGCTGCCGCCCTGATCCGCAGCGTCGTCGCGCCGATCCGGCGCTTCGAGTCGGCGATGCACGACATGGCCTCGGGCGAGGGCGACCTGACGCGGCGCATGGAGGCCTCCGGCACCGACGAGATCGGTTCGATGGCCCGCGCGTTCAACGAGTTCGTCTCCAAGATCCACGACGTGATCCTGCACGTGAAGGATTCCGCGAACAGCGTGGCCCAGGCCTCGCGCGAGCTGACGTCCGCGTCCGACACGATCAGCGGCAGCGCCCAGGAACAGGCGTCCAGCCTGGAAGAGACCGCCGCCAGCCTCGAGCAGATCACGAGCACGGTTCGCCAGAACGCCGACAATGCGCAGACGGCCAACCAGCTCGCCGACAACGCCCGCGAAGTGGCGGAGAAGGGCGGCTCGGTCGTTTCCAGCGCCGTTTCGGCGATGAGCGAGATCAACTCCTCTTCGCGGCGCATCGCGGACATCATCACCACGATCGACGAGATCGCGTTCCAGACCAATCTGCTGGCGCTCAACGCCGCGGTCGAGGCCGCGCGCGCCGGCGAGCAGGGGCGCGGTTTCGCCGTCGTGGCCTCCGAGGTGCGGTCGCTCGCCCAGCGTTCCGCCACGGCGGCTCGCGAGATCAAGGGGCTGATCGAGGATTCCGTGCACAAGGTCGAGACCGGCGCCGGGCTGGTGAACCGTTCGGGCGCGACGCTCGACGAGATCGTGACCGCGGTGAAGCGCGTCACGGACGTGGTGGCCGAGATCGCCGCCGCATCGCGCGAGCAGTCGGTGGGCATCGAACAGGTCAACCGTGCGGTGACCCAGATGGACCAGGTCACGCAGTCGAACGCCGCGCAGACCGAGGAGCTGTCCGCGACCGCCGGGCACCTGGCGGAGCAGGCGGCCGAGGTGCAGTCCCAGGTGGGCCGCTTCCGTGTGGACGGCGGCGGGAGTTCTTCGCTTTCGCACGGTCACCCGCGCACTTCGGCGGCGCCGGCGCGGGCCGCCGCGCCGCAGCGGCGCCCCGCCGCTTCCGCGGCGCGCCGGGCCACACCCATCTCGTCGCATCCCCGGTTCGAACCCGTGGCTCCGGCCGCGCCGGCCGCCCCGCGCGCCGTGGCGAACTTGGGCGACGGATTCGAGGAGTTCTAGGAATCGCGGCCGCGCCGGCGCGTCCCGCGCCCGCGGCCCCTCGCGACGGCCATCGACAGGAGAGTGGAGCCATGAAGGCACGGATGATCGGTGTGGTGGTCGGGGCGCTGCTGGCGCTGGCCCCGGCGGTGGGACGAGCGGAGCAGGCCGGCGCAGGTCCGGCGTGGCTGGAGAACCTGGCGATCCGCGGCATCACCACCAGCGCGAGCGCGACGGGACTCGGGATCGCGAACGTCTCCGGCGGACTGAAGCAGGGCGGGGTGTACAACACGCTCGGCGTGTTCTCGGCCGAGGTCGATCTCGAGAAGGCCACCGGCGTGTGGAAGGGAGCGAGCGCGGGCGCGGACGTTTACTGGATCCGCGGCAAGAGCGCGAGCTAGTACTACGTGGGCGATGCGCTCACGGTGAGCAACCTCGACGGCTTCGACAGCATCCGCCTGTACCAGGCCTGGGCGCAGCAGGAGTTCCTCGAAGGCCGCCTCTCGCTTCGCGCGGGCAGCCTCGCCGCCGACGAGGAGTTCACGGGCACCGAGGGCGGCGGGTTGTTCTCGAACGGCGCCTTCGGCTGGAGCGCGGGCGTCGGCGCGAACATCGTGAACGGCGGCCCCATCTATTTCTCGCCGGCGCTGGGCGCGCGCATCGGATTCGCGCCGTCGGAGAACTGGTCGTTCCGCGCCGGGCTGTATGACGGCGACTCGTTCGACAGCCCGGCCGGCGATCCCACGGTCAACCAGCACGGCCTGCACTTCAGCCTCGGCACGGACCAGGGCACGTTCGCCGTCGCCGAAGCGGGCCACTCGTGGACCGCGGCGGGCGAGGGTGGCGCGCTGCCCGGCACGTTCCGGCTGGGCGTTTGGCGGCACAGCGCCGACTTCTCCGACAATTGGGCCGACGCGAACGGCGAGTCGTTCACCCTTCGCGAGACCGAGCCCGCGATGCATCACGGCAATCGCGGCTGGTACTCCTCGTTCGAGCAGCGGTTGTGGGCGGAGAAGGGCTCGGCCGAGCAGGGGGTGAGCGCCTGGCTTCGCGTGAGCGGCGCGCCTTCCGATCGGAGCGCCGTGGAGTGGGCCTCGGACGGAGGCTTTCAGTGGGCGGGTCCGCTGCCCGGCCGCGACGACGATGTGTTCGGGATCGCGGTGGCCACCGCGCATGTCAGCCGCGGCGTGCAGGCGCAGGTGCGCGACGAGCTCGCGCTGTCGGGGGAGGGCGGCGTCGTTCCGGATTTCGAACGTGTCGTCGAGGGCGTGTACCAGATCCGGATCGCGGAGCACTGGAACGTGAGCCCGGGGCTGCAGTGGGTGCAGCACCCCGGCATGTCGAGCGAGATCCGCAACGCCTGGGTGCCGTCGCTGCGCGTCACCTTCGAGTGAGTCCGCGCTATCTAAAGTAGCGTGACGGTGCCAAAGGGGCCTCCTTCGCGGGGCCCCTTCGGCGTTCCTGCCGCCAGCGCCTCCCGGCCGCCCGCTTGTGGGCGGCCGCGCCATCCGCCTACCTTGAAGGGGAGAGCGCTTCCCCGGCACCCGTGATCCTTTTCGGCGAGGGCTGCATGCAACCGAATCCCAGCGTGCTGCTGCTCCGGCACGGAGAGACCGAGTGGAACGTCGTCGCGCGGCTGCAGGGGCGCGACGATTCTCCGCTCACCGCCCGCGGCCTGGCGCAGGCCGGCCGGCTCGCGGCGTGGGCCGCGCAGCGTGGCGTGCGCCGGATCGTCGCGAGCCCGCTGGGCCGCGCGCAGGTCACCGCGGCGCGCATCGCCGCCGAGTGCGGCGCCACGGTCGAGACGCGCGCCGCTCTGGCCGAGATGGCGTTCGGCTCCTGCGCCGGGCTGACGCTGGCCCAGTGCGAGGCGCGTTTTCCGGGGCTGAGCGCCGAGCGCGCCCGGGACCGCTGGGGACACCGCTGGCCGGACGGCGAGGGATATCCCGACATGGTCGGGCGGCTGCGCGCATGGCTCGACGCGGAGCCGGAGGCGCTCGGCGGCGAGGGCGTCGCCGTCGTCGCGCACCAGGCGATCAACCGCGCGCTGCTCACGGTGCTGACGGGGTGCGAGCCCGCGCTGGCGCTGGAGGGCGCGCAGTCGGCCGCGCAGGCGATCGAGGTGTTCGCCGATCGCACCTGGCGCGTGATCGACCTCGCGGAGCCCGAGACCGACGGGCACGCGCCGGGCGTGATCTAGCCGTCGGGCGTGCCGGAGGCGCGCGCCCGAAAAAGGCGCGCGCGTCCCCGGCGTCGCGCCGGTCAGGCGGCCTTTCTCAGGAGCGAATCGAGAACGGGCTGGAGCCGCGCCAGTTCCAATTGCAGGTCGTGCAACGCCGGGTGCGCGTCGGCCAGGCGGCCGGCCCGGGCGTGCAGTTCCAGCCGCAGCGCGGCGTCCGCCGCCGGCCTCGCGGCCAGAGTGAGCAGCAGTCCCTTGAACGTGTGCGCGGCGCGAGCGAGCGACTCGGTGTCGCCGCCCGAGAGCGATTCCACCAGGTCGCGCTCGAGGCGCATCTGCTCGCGGAGGAAGGTGGTGACGATGTCGCGCTGCATCGCGGCATCGCCTTCCATGTTGGCCTCGAGCTGGGAGTGGTCGAGCAGCGGAGCGGTGGCGGGAATGTGGAGCGCGGGCTGTGCGGCGGTGGCGGTGCCGCCGCGGTCGGGAAACAGCCGGTTCAGCGTGCCGAACAGCTCGACCGCGTTGACCGGCTTGGACACGTAGGCGTCCATGCCGGCCTGCAGGCAGCGCTCGCGGTCGCCGGTCATGGCGAGCGCGGTCAGCGCGACGATCGGAATGCGCGCGCCGCCGGCCGAGGATTCGTTCGCGCGGATGCGCTGGGTCGCCTCGAACCCGCCCATGCGGGGCATGTGCACGTCCATGAGCACGAGGTCGAACGCTTCGCGCTCCAGCCACTCGAGCGCCTCCAGCCCGTCATTGGCGACGACGACCGTGTGCCCGCGCTTGCCCAGCATGGTCACCGCGAGTTTCTGGTTGACCAGGTTGTCCTCCGCGAGCAGCACGCGCAGCGGCTCGGCCGGAACGCCGGCCGGCGCGTTCTCCGCGCCCGTGAGCGCGGGGTCGCGCACGAGCGTTCCCGACGGCGTCACGCGCGCCGCGCCGCCCACGACCTGCGCGACCACCTGGTAGAGGGTCTTCTGCGAGATGGGCTTGGTCAGGTAGGCGGCCATGCCCAGCTCGCGGCTGCGCGCCGCGTCACCACTGGCGCCGCCGGACGTGAGCATCATGATGGTGGACGTCGCGACGCCCGGCATCTCGCGCATGCGCTCGGCCAGCTGGAGCCCGTCCATCTCGGGCATGTGGAAGTCCATCACGATGAGCGCGAAAGGCTTCTGCTCGGCCTTCGCCTTCCACAGCTCGGTGAGCGCGGCCTGCGCGCCGTCGGCCGGCGTGACGAGCATGCCGAGCGCCGACAACTGTTCCTCGAGGATGCGCCGGTTGGTCGCGTTGTCGTCCACGACCATCGCGCGCAGCCCCGCGAGCTGCACCGCCGGAAGCGTTTCCGCCGCCGGCTGGACCGCCTGCAGGCCCAGGCGAAGGGTGAAGTGGAACGTGGTGCCGCGGCCCTCGGAGCTCTCGACCCAGATGCGGCCGCCCATCATCTCGACCAGCCGGCGCGAGATGGTCAGCCCCAGCCCGGTCCCGCCGAAGCGCCGAGTCGTGGAGTTGTCCGCCTGCGTGAACGCCTCGAAAATCGTCTGCTGCTTCTGCTCCGGGATCCCGATGCCCGTGTCGCTCACCGACACGTGCACCAGCACGTCGTCGGCACCGCGTTCGTCAGACTCCGCCCGCACCACGATCTCGCCGCGCTCGGTGAACTTGATGGCATTGCCGACCAGGTTCACGAGCACCTGCTTCATGCGAACGGGGTCGCCGACCACGCGGTCCGGCACGTCCTGCCGGACGTCGCAGACCAGCTCGAGACCCTTCTGGTGGGCGCGCAGCGCGACCGTCCGCAGCGCGGAGTCGAGTTCACCCCGCAGCTCGAAGCCGGACGAGTCGAGGTCCAGGCGGCCGGCCTCGATCTTGGAAAAGTCGAGGATGTCGTTGATCACCGAGAGCAGCGTGTCGGCGGAGGAGCGCGCGGTCTGCAGGTAGTCGCGCTGCTCGTCGTCGAGGCGGGTCTCCAGCGCCAGTTCGGTCATCCCGATCACGCCGTTGAGCGGCGTCCGGATCTCGTGGCTCATGTTGGCGAGGAACTCGCTTTTCGCCCGGCTGGCGTCCTCGGCCCGGTCGCGCGCCGCCGTGAGGGCCGAGTTCGCGTCCGTCAGTTCCTGCGTGCGGGCCAGCACCTGGGCTTCGAGCTGCTCCTGGTGCTCGCGCAACTGCGCGTCGCGGCGCTGGATCTGCGCCAGCATGTCGTTGAAGCCGTCGGTCAGCTCACCGATCTCGTCGTCTCCCATCCGGCGCGCGCGGGTGCTGTAGTCGCGCTGGGCCGACACCTTGCGCGTCACCTCGGCCAGGTGCAGCACCGGGCGCGAGATGGCGCCCTGCAGACGGAGCGCCAGCAGGCCGGCCACGAGCGTGGCCGCGAGCAGCACGAGCGCCGTGATCAGGGCGTAGCGCCGGACACGGGCGTGCATCTCCTCGAGGTCGGAGCGGATGTACACGGTGCCGATGTTCTCGCCCGCGAGCGTCACGGGGCGCACCACTGCCAGGTAGGAGCCGGTCATCTGGACCGGAGTGCTCATGGCGCGCTCGGGACAGAGCTTCTCGCCGCCGCTCTCTCGCGCGAACGTGGAGAAGGGCCGCCCGTCCTTGCCGTACACGCATGCCGCCACGACGTGCTTCTGGGCGCGAAGGGCGGAAAGCGCGTCGCGCGCCGCCCCGGCGTCGTCGAACGTGAGCGCGGCTGTGCTGTTGTTGGCGATCACGTCGCCCAGGATGGACAGGTCCCGCGACATGCCGCCGCGGAACGCGTACAGGTCGTAGCCGAGGAACGCGCCGCAAGCCAGCACGAGCGCGACCACGCTGGTGAGCACCGCCATGAGCGTGAGCTTGTGCTGGATGGAGAGACGACCGGATGCGGACATGCTTCCTCCTATGGACCGCTGTCGACCACACGCGCCAGCGCGAGGAGCTTGGCGCTGACCTTGAGGCCCTGCCGCTCGGCGTGGCCGAGATTGATCTCGAACCGGACCCGCGGGCCGTCGGAGGCGAAACCCACCATGCCGCCGTGAGCCGCGAACGCGGGCACGTCGGCCACCGTGAGCACGCTCGCGCCCGAGACGGCCGAGAGCACTTCGTCCATGTGCGCGGCCTCGGATTGCGCCACGTACAGGATCTGGCTGCCGCGCGCGTCCTGCGCGCGCCGCACGAACCGCACGAAGACGGGCCTGCCGCCGATCGTCTTGGTGCTGAGCAGCTGGGTCAGGGCCACCGCGAGCTCGTCCTCGCCCAGGATGGTGAACACGAGCGCTCCGCGGGTGGCCGCGGGCTGCTCGGGCCACTGCACGAACTTGGCGATGTTCCAGAGCATCTGCGCCTTGGTCGTGTTCAGTTCGGTGGCACGGGCGGGCCGGGGCGCGGCCAGCGCCAGTGCGGCGCACAGGAGCGCCGCGAGCACCAGGCGTGGGGCCCGAAAGGGGGAGGGCCGGCGAGCGGGGAAACGCCGGACGTCCATGTCACAGGGGCACTTCGTATCCCGCGCCGAGGGGTGTCGACGGGAAACCGCCAAGTTCCATCTCCGGTGGTTCGGGGACCGTCCGAGCACGGTCCCGACCCCTTATCGGCCCCTCGGGCGGGCCAACTTGAGTGCTTACCGGCTTTTTCGCGTATCATCCGCCCCGCGCGCGGTCACCCGTGCGCAGTCGCACCACAGGCATCGCGGCCCGACCGGGTCCCGGCGCCCGCGATTCCTCTGGAGGTTACGTGCCTTTCGCAGCTCTCGGCCTGCCGGCCCCGCTTCTTCGCGGTGTCCGTGCCGCCGGCTACAACACCCCGACACCCATTCAGCAGCGCGCCATCCCCCTCATTCTCGAAGGGGTCGATGTCGTGGGCGCCGCGCAGACCGGCAGCGGCAAGACCGCCGCGTTCGTGCTGCCCATCCTCGCCCGCCTGCTCGAGGGTGTTCACGCGCTGCGCGGCCTCGTGCTCGTGCCGACGCGCGAACTCGCCGCCCAGGTCGAAACCGCCGCGCGCGACTACGCCCGCTATACCCGCCTCAACGTGGGTGTGGCGTACGGCGGCGTCCGCATCGAGCCGCAGGAGCGCATGCTCCGCGGCGAGGGCGTGGACCTGCTCGTCGCGACCCCGGGCCGCCTGCTCGACCTGCACGGCCGCCAGAGCGTGGCGTTCGAGGACATCGAAGTGCTGGTGCTCGACGAGGCCGACCGCATGGTGGACATGGGCTTCGCGCCCGACCTCCAGCGCATCCTCCGCCTGCTGCCCAAGAAGCGGCAGACGCTGATGTTCTCCGCGACCATGC
The DNA here is from genome assembly GCA_020849095.1 of Candidatus Eiseniibacteriota bacterium. Taxonomy (GTDB): domain Bacteria; phylum Eisenbacteria; class RBG-16-71-46; order RBG-16-71-46; family RBG-16-71-46; genus CAIXRL01. The sequence continues at coordinate 2,565 of JADLGX010000257.1, read as the reverse complement.
CGCCCGAGCTCAACAAGGTGGCGGGTCAGGCGCTGGTGGACGCGGTGCGCATCGACCTCGCGCCCGCGACGCGCACGGTGGCCGGCATCACGCAGGCCGTGTATCCCGTGTCCAAGCACCTCAAGACCGACCTGCTCGACGAAGTGCTCAAGCGCACGTCCATGGGCAGCGTCATCGTGTTCGTGCGCACCAAGCACGGCGCCGACCGCCTGGCCCGCCAACTGGAGCGCCGCGGGCACTCGGTGGCCGCGCTGCACGGCAACCGCACGCAGAGCCAGCGCGAACGGGCGCTTCGCGATCTCAAGCGGGGCCGCGTCCAGCTGCTGGTCGCGACCGACATCGCCTCGCGCGGCATCGACGTGAACGACATCACGCACGTCATCAACTTCGACGTGCCGCACACCCCGGAGGACTACGTCCACCGCATCGGCCGCACCGGCCGGGCGGACGCGCTGGGCGACGCCTTCACGCTGATGAGCCCGGACGAGCGGCGTGACGTCGAAGCGATCGAGCGCTTTCTCGGGCGCTCCATCGTGCGCGTGCAGATTCCGGACTTCGACTATCACCGCCGGCTCGCCACTCCGGAGCCGCGCGACCTGCATCCGCGGTCGTCCAGCGGCGATTCGGGCCGGGGCGATCGTCCGGCACGGTCGTCCTCACCGCCGCCGCCGCCGCGTCCCGCGGGACCGTCGCACGGGCGCCGGCCCGCGAAGGCCGACGACCGCCGCAGCCGCAAGCGGATGTAGCCGGCCTCAGCCGGCCGAAACGGGGGCGGGTGCGCGAAGTTCGATCGCGCGCCCGCACTTTTCGCATCTCAGCCGGACGCTCTCGCGCCACGCGCCCGTGACCGGGAACGACTGGCTCTCCCCGCAGGCGGGGCACGCGCCGGAGGCGCCGAGCACGGTCTGCTCCTCGCGCAGCCGCAGGAGCCCGGCGATGGGGCCGGCCACGAGGAGCGAGGGCACCAGCACGAAGTGAAGCACCGGCAGGAAGACGGCGGGGACCGCCAGGCCCCAGCACACGGCCCACGCCCGCAGCGCGCGGAAGCGTCGTTCCGAGGCCGACCAGGTCCGCAGACGGACCGAAGCCGGCGCGTCGGCCCGGCCGTGGTGGCACAGCCGCGCCGCGACCTCGCGCTCGTTCGCCGCAGGAATGTGTGGAGAGTCGTGCATGGCGTGGCTTACTCTGCGCCACCTTTCCATTCAGGTTGTTCCACCGGAGTCATGCCTTCATGCCCGCGATCGTCTCGGAATGGCTGAACATCCTGCTGCGCTGGACGCACATCATCGCGGCGATCATGTGGGTCGGCGACTCCTTTCTCTTCATGTGGATGGACCGCCACCTCGAGAAGCCCTCGCGACCCCGCGACGGCGACGTCACGGGCGAGCTGTGGATGGTACACAGCGGCGGCTTCTACGAGGTGGTCAAGCGCCGCACGCTGTCCGTGGGCGAGATCCCGGAGCGGCTGCATTGGTTCAAGTGGCAGGCGTACACCACCTGGCTGTCGGGCATCGCCCTGCTCGCGGTGGTGTACTGGTTCGGCGGCGCGGTCTACCTGGTGGATCACTCGGTCTCGCCCCTCAGCGCCGCGCAGGCGGTGGGGCTGAGCGCGGCCTCGCTCGTGGCCGGCTGGCTGCTGTACGACGCGCTCTGGATGTCGTCGCTCGCCCGCAGGCCGGGCGTGGCCGTGGCGGTGTCGCTGCTCCTGCTCGCGGGAGTGGCCGTGGGATTCACGCACGCCTTTTCGGGGCGGGGCGCGTTCCTCATGACAGGCGCGTTCCTCGCCACGATCATGGCGGCGAACGTGTGGCGGCGGATCATCCCCGCGCAGAAGCAGATGATGGCGGCGACGCGCGCCGGAAAGGCGGCCGACGCCACGCTGGGCGCCCGCGCGAAGAGCCGCAGCACGCACAACCACTACCTCACGTTCCCCGTCGTGTTCTGCATGCTGAGCAACCACTTCCCGAGCATGTACGGACACTCGCAGCCGGCGGCGGTGCTGCTGCTGTTCATGACGTTCGGGATCACGTTCAAGTACTGGATGAACTTCCGCGGGCGCACGCCGCAGTGGATCCTCGCGGCGGGAGTCCTGTCGCTGCTCGGGCTCGTCGGACTCACGGCGCCGCGCCCGGCCGGGGCGGTCGCGGGGGCCGGGAGCGTCACGACCGCCGTGGACTACGAGACCGCGCGCCGGGTGATGGAGCGGCGCTGCTTCACCTGCCACTCGCTGCACCCGACGAATCCCTCGTTTCCCGAGCCGCCGTCGGGCGTGCGGTTCGACGAACCCGAACGCATGGTGGCGCTGGCGGAACGCATCCGCGTGCGCGCGGTGGAAACGAAGACCATGCCGCTCGGCAACCTGACCGGCATGACGGACGAGGAGCGCGACACGCTGGCTGCGTGGATCGCGGCGGGCGCGCCGGGACGCTGACCGGCCTTCAGTCGCGCCCGCCGGGATAGCGCATGCCGCGCATCTCGCGGTAGAGGCGCACGGCGTAGTGGTCGGTCATGCCCGAGATGTGGTCGGTGAGGCGCTGCAGCTGCTCGTAGGCGGAGAGCGGCGCG